>CAZCQK010000048.1:0-1546 GCA_964500855.1 uncultured Candidatus Saccharibacteria bacterium | reverse complement strand
AAGGCGTAGGCCGGGATCGAACCGGCGCATAGCGGTTTTGCAGACCGCCGCGTTGACCAACTTCGCCACTACGCCAACTAGGCACTAAGATAACACAAAACCTCTATTTTTTCATTCTTTCATAGCCCAAATCACCTCACCCGACTGAAGACAGTCACCCTCTCCTTAATAAGGAGAGGGTCGTCGTCTTAGACGGGGTGAGGTGTTATCTTAAAATCTTCTTGAGCTCTTCTCTAACAACATCTCTATCGTCCCAAGGGATTGATTGGCCTCCTATTATCATAGACTGCTCAGCCCCTTTACCTGTGATAATAACCACGTCTCCCGCACTCGCTATACTTAACGACTTGTTTATACCTTGCCTCCTATCCTCAATCACAAATAGATTTTTATCTCTCTCCTTACCCTCTGACTCAGCAACTCTAGCAATATCCTCTACTATCGGAGTTGGATCATCTTCATAAGGATCTACGTTCGATACGACTACAAGGTCCGCATACTTACCTACGATGTGACCCATGTCTGCTCTCTTGGCCTTATCTCTACCTCCTCCCTCAGCTCCGAGAAGAATAATCAACTTACCTGACGCCTTTAGAGTGTTCCCTGCTTCTACCACATAATTCATACTTTGCTTCTCATGAGCATAATCCACAAATACTCTAAAATCCTGCCCCATAATTACCTCCTCCATCCTTCCAGGTATTACACTGAGACCAGAAACGCCTTTAGAAACTATGTCAGATGGAATTGAGAATAAAGTCGCCACAGCAATAGCAGGTAGAGCATTATAGATATTGAACACACCAAGAATAGAAAGTGCGTAGTGATCAGAAGCAACATCAAATTCAGATCCAGATTTGCTAGTCGATATGTTTACCGCTTGGAAGTCGCTCTTTTGATTTATACTAAAAGTAATTTTTTTAGAAGCATCAAAGCTCAAGAAATACGGAGCGTGCTCATTATCAACATTCGCGATTATAGTCTTCGGAAATTCTTCTCCATGGAAACTTTTCTGCTTGGTCTTATGAAGTAGCTCAAATAATTTACCTTTAGTCTGCTTATAATTCTCAAAGGTCTTGTGAGCATCTATATGCTCAGGTGATAAGTTGGTAAATATCGCAACATCATAATCAATCCCAAGGTGCCGGTACTGAAGTATACCTTGAGAAGTAGTCTCTACTATTGCTACCTCCACTTTCTCCGAAACCATCTGCTTCAGAAATTTCTGAATCTGAAACTTACCAGGCATAGTCATGTGGAATGGATTTAGAATCTCCTTATCACCTATGCGCACATTGGCTGTTGTTATTATGCCAGTCTTAATGTTAGACGCCGTGAGTACAGACCAGATGTAGTTAATGGCGGATGTTTTACCCTTGGTACCTGTTACCCCAATAACAATAAGCTTCCTAGAAGGCATCCCGCAAAGTAAAACAGCCGTCCACGCCAAGGTAAAGTGATAAAACCTAAATACCCATTCCGGTAATATTTTTTTCAAAATAGATTTCATAAATATTTCCTTAATAGCTTTCTAAAATTATAAGCA
>CAZCQK010000047.1:0-1809 GCA_964500855.1 uncultured Candidatus Saccharibacteria bacterium | reverse complement strand
TCGTTTTCACCTTCTTCCATAACTATTTCCCTCTTAACACCTTATCTATCTTCTCGGCGATTTTTTTGAAGTCCTTTTCTTTTTTACCTCTAGTTGTTTCTGCTGGGCTTCCGAGCCTGATACCTGATGGATCAAAAGGGCTTCTAGTCTCTCCTGGAATTGTGTTTTTGTTTACAATTATCCCAGCCTTCTCGAGTTTAGCTTCTGCTTCTTTACCAGATATTCCTCCTGTCCCGAACTTAGTTGAGGGATTACCATCCATCCATGTATCAACAAGGACCAAGTGAGAATCAGTACCGCCAGAGACGATTCTCCATCCAAGCTTCTCTAGTGTTTCGGCTAGGACCCGCGCATTCTTCTTAACCTGCTTTGCATACTTCTTGAACGCGCCACTATCATTCTCTTTGAGAGCTACCGCAATGCCTGCAATCTGACCCATATGAGGACCGCCTTGAAGCCCAGGGAAAATAGCTTTATCAATTTTCTTATTTATTTCCCTTTGATCTACTTTGGAGAAAATCATTGCCCCTCTTGGACCTCGGAGAGTCTTGTGCGTTGTGGTGGTGACTACATCAGCATAATCAAATGGTGATGGGTACTCTCCTCCCGCAACAAGTCCAGCAAAGTGAGACATATCAACCATCATATAAGCACCGCATAGGTCTGCAATTGCTCGTATCTTTTTGAAATCCACTACCCGAGGGTACGCAGTAAATCCACAGACAATTAGAGCCGGCTTTTCTTTTAAAGCATCCTCGCGCATCTTTTCATAATCAATCATCTCAGTCTTCACATCAACAGGGATTGGGACTTGTTGCCAAACTTTACCTGTAATAGAAACTTTCTGACCATGTGTTAAGTGTCCTCCAAGAGTAAGAGGTAGTCCCATAATTTTCCCTTGGCCGACTCCGTTTAGGCCGACTTGTGGTACAAGTGCTAGATAGACCGCGAGATTAGCTGGACTTCCTGAAAGAGGCTGAACGTTTACTACCCACTTATCTCTCTTTAGTTTGAAAAGTTTGAGAGCTCTATCTTGGCAAAGTGTTTCGAGCTTATCTGTATTTACTTGGCCACCGTAGTAACGAGCAGAAGGATACCCTTCAGCGTACTTGTTATCAAATATTGATCCGAGAGCTTCTAAAACGTCCTTTGAAACGTAATTTTCTGAAGCAATTAGGTTGATTACTTTCTTCTGGCGTAGGGTTTCATCTTTAATTAGTTTTGAGATTTGTTTATCTTTCATGGTTTGGTTGTTAGGCGTATAAAGATGTTTTGAGCCCTAGATCATGACTATATCTTAGCATTTATAAAGAAAATAACACCAGAGCAAATCTTGGTGTTATTTAAACATTCTCGAAGCTCCTTCGAGAAGTACTACCTTTCTGACTCCAGCTGATACCATGGCCTGGCAACAAGGTTCGCAGCACCACCAGTGACCATAAAGGTAGAGCGTGCTCCCTTCTACCTTGCCATGGGTACCAAGTAGCATAGCTCCCGCTCTCGATTCCGCATGATCTTCAGGCTTGGCGCACCCGCGACAGAGATGATACCCCTGTCCACTTGGCACCTTTAGAATCTTGCGCCTGCAGAAACGTTCTGGAAACTTAGCATGCAAGAACCTCATCAATGGATTCTTATACCCTGTCTGATTGGACCCAGTTGAGAGTATCTTGCCATCCTTGACTATGATAGCTGAGGTGGGATGACTCTTCTCAGAAGATGAAACAATCCCTCTCTTAGCTTCTGCCATAAACGGATCTTCAAGACCGGCAAAAAAGAGCTCTAGGGTCCCGTCCTCAAACGGAGTCC
>CAZCQK010000046.1:0-1819 GCA_964500855.1 uncultured Candidatus Saccharibacteria bacterium | reverse complement strand
AAGGTGCTCCTGCAAATTCACTGTATCTAAATTCTAGTGGAAATATAGGTATCGGTACTTCTACTCCATGGAAGACTTTCTCAGTCGTTGGAAGTATGGCGGTAAATGGACTTTCTGCTTCGGGAGCAACAGATCAAAACTTGTGTATAAACACAACAACCAAGGAGATTACTTATGGCACTAGCTGTATCGGATCATCAGCACGCTTCAAGCATGATATAGAGACTCTCGCAGATGAGAAGGGATTAGACCTAGTTAATGCTCTTCGACCTGTAACATTTACTTATAACGGTAATAACGAGAAGAGTCTTGGGTTCATAGCAGAAGAGGTCAATCAATTGGAGCCAAGATTGGTATTCTATGAAGCAGACGGAGTAACACCAAAGGGTGTGAGATATGAGAACTTCGCTCCAATAGTAGTTAAGGCGATTCAAGAATTAGATATCAAATTTAATTCTATGATTTCTGCCACATCAACACCAATCATTGGTGCGCCGGTAGGAAGTTTCTGGAAGTCGGTAGGGGATCATGTGGGAGCATGGCTTGCTAGCGCAAGTAACGGCATAACGGATATATTCAGCAACACATCGCACCAGAAGACTCTCTGTGTGGGAGATCCTGGGAATGAGACCTGTCTAACCAAGAATGAGCTTGACGCAATATTACTTAAAGCAAATCAAGCAGTCACAACTCATGGTCCAACTACTCCAACCACTCCGCCAGCAGATAACACGTCTTCGACTACGGATACTGTGACCGATCCTGCGCCAACAGATACTTCAACCTCAACAGATCAAACAACTGGTAATGCTCAAGATGATTCAACCACCACATCAAGTGATTCAGCTCCAACTGAAGTAGTACCAGCACCTGAACCAACTCCAACATCAACAGACGCACCAGTGGAGTAACCCCTCCCCAACCCTCCCCTTAATTAAGGGGAGGGTGCCGAAGGCGGGTGGGGTGTATAGCATAAATGTTGGACATCGGATGTCCAACATTTATGCACAGAAGGTGGAAAACTTTTTTGTAAAAAGTTTTCCACTGTTTTTGTTGTAATTATTTGCCACAAAATTTTTGTTATATGTTAAAATAGAAGGGAAATGTTAAGAAAGTTGAGCATATTTTTAATAGCGCTCTTTACACTTTCTGTATCTACTCACCCTGTACTAGCGGAGGGTTATTTGAAGTATCAGAGCGCTCCGGATTTGAAAGCATCTTTTGTTTCAATTGGTGATATTTATGCTCCTGTTTTCGCAAGAACCTTTGATATGTATACCAGTATTGGTAACGGTACACTTTCTTATGGAGAAAAAGTGTTTGAATTACTTGATCTAAGTGGGAGATCTATCCTTGATGCTCATAACCATGTGATAGGTAAGACTGGGGAAGCAATAGGAGGAGTGGTTGCAGGAGTAACAGGGGAGGTGGACGCTCTAAACAGCAAGCTTATCAAAGGAGCTAAGAATATAGAGAAGTCTAAGACTTTCGTAACTCAAGATAGGAGAAGCACTGCCTCAATCGGTACTATATGGAATTCATTTATCGATACTATCTCCAATCCTCTAGTACCAATCTTTTACCAAGCTCCAAGCACAGCCTCAACAAGTAACAAGAACAAGACCAATCCACAGACTCTCATAGTCTCAAATCCATCACCATCTAATCATTCTGAAGCTGTGGCTAACGCAATAGAGCGTATCACAACTCCAGGGGTCACTCGTGCGGAGCTCGCATCATCACTTAATGCGCTCCGACTCGAGTTACTTGCTCTCAATGCTTCAACCAGAAGCTTCGCCTCCGAAGCAGCGGCTCATGC
>CAZCQK010000045.1:0-1873 GCA_964500855.1 uncultured Candidatus Saccharibacteria bacterium | reverse complement strand
CCCCTCTTTTTAGTTTAGTTTATGAGTACTACTACTTTATTATTTCCTACTTCTGCGAAGCCACCATTTATTTCTATATCTTCCATTCCAGCCTTTATCTTACCTTGTTTCAGGGTAGTTATTAGAGGGATATGGTTTTTGAGAACGGTTATTTCACCATCTGTTGTTGGTAGAGAGACTTGGCTAACCTCTCCTTCAAATTTTATTCCCTCTAGTGAATAGATTCTAAGTTCCATGTTTATTCTGCTGTCTTTACTTCGTCGATTGATCCAACGAGGTAGAACGCACTCTCTGGCTTATCATCATGCTTACCTTCGATTATCTCCTTGAAGCTTCGTACTGTTTCTGCTCGTGTTACGAACTTACCTGCTCTACCTGTGAAGGCTTCAGCTACGAAGAATGGCTGTGAGAGGAATTTCTGAATCTTGCGGGCCCTTTCTACTAGAAGCTTGTCATCTGCTGAAAGCTCTTCGATACCAAGGATAGAGATGATGTCTTGGAGGTCCTTGTATCTCTGAAGAATTCGCTGAACTTCTCGTGCTACTTGATAGTGCTCTTCACCAACTATGTTTGGATCCAAGGCGCCTGAGATTGAGTCTAGAGGATCAACCGCAGGATAAATACCAAGCTCAGAAAGTGCTCGAGAGAGTACGATTGTTGAGTCGAGGTGGGCGAATGTGGTCGCTGGAGCTGGGTCTGTTACGTCGTCAGCTGGTACGTAGACGGCCTGTACGGATGTTACAGAACCCTTCTTGGTTGATGTGATTCTTTCTTGAAGGGCACCCATTTCATTAGCAAGTGTTGGTTGGTAACCAGCAGCAGAAGGCATACGGCCAAGTAGAGCAGACACCTCAGAACCAGCCTGAGTAAATCGGAAGATGTTATCAATGAAGAATAGAACATCCTTACCTTCTGTGTCTCTGAAGTATTCTGTCATTGTGAGTCCTGCGAGAGCAACGCGTAGTCGCGCTCCTGGCACCTCATTCATCTGACCGAATACGAGTGCGGTCTGGCCAAGTACTCCTGAGTCTTTCATCTCATGATAGAGGTCATTACCTTCACGTGTTCTCTCTCCTACACCAGCGAATACTGAGTATCCCTTGTGTACAGTAGCAACGTTTCTGATGAGCTCTTGGAGAAGAACGGTCTTACCTACACCAGCACCACCGAATAGTCCAATCTTACCTCCCTTAATGAAAGGACAGATAAGGTCGATAACCTTGATACCAGTTTCAAAAATCTTTACTTCTGTTGATTGTTCTGTGAAGTCTGGAGCCTTGCGGTGGATTTCCCATCGCTCTGCAGTCTTTACTGGCTCCTTACCATCGATCGGGTCTCCGAGGAGGTTGAACATTCTTCCGAGGATTTCCTTTCCAACAGGAACTGAGATAGGGGAACCAGTGTCAAAGGCGTCATCACCACGCTTGAGGCCTTCTGTTGGACCCATGGCGACACACTTCACACGACCTCCACCTAGGTGGCTTGCTACTTCGAGTACTAGCTTCTTGTCACCGTTAGTAACTTCGATAGCGTTATAGATTGCTGGTACTGATCCCTCGAATTCTACATCGACTACTGGACCGATTACCTGAATTATTTTTCCTTTCATTCTGTTGGACATAAATTTAATAATAAATAATTGATAATTATGCTGCTGACTGCGACTCCAAAGCCTCCTTACCACTCGTGATCTCGATAAGTTCCTTTGTGATTTGAGCCTGACGTTCTTTGTTGTACTTGATTGTTAGGCTTCCTATCATGTCTTTGGCACTTTCTGATGCGTTCTTCATGGCTACCATTCTGGCTGCGTGCTCAGACGCGTTGGCCTCGAGGATTGAGTGAAATATCTCAAGCTTCACAAGGCTTGGTACTA
>CAZCQK010000044.1:0-1913 GCA_964500855.1 uncultured Candidatus Saccharibacteria bacterium | reverse complement strand
GCATCCAATTTGCTTCATAAAAATTCGAAAGGAAATTTGTGGAGTGATAGGATCAGTTTCTTGAAGCGATGTGTTGCGAATAAATAAAAATCCCTGCATCAGGGTATACAACATATGAGTACTCAAGGAACTTGGTTTAATGTCGGGTCAGGCGACACTGTCGGCTGGCGAGAACTTTCTCTAGTGGCTGATTTTTCTATCGACCGCAAGTCGGTGGTGGGCATGCTTGGAGAAAAGTGTGTGGCAGAGGCAGAAACCAAAACGGAAGTCCACTTCGAAGAGGAGGGGCTCACATGGGTTTCTGAAGCGGAAGTTCAGCGCAATTTGTGGCGGTATAACAATTACTCCACATTGTGCGAATCTGAACTTACTCCGTCACAGGTATCGCCGATTGATCCTTTGTGGCTTCTATCAGTAGAGGTTTACAAGAAACCTGGGAGGCAAGATGAGTTGGTGTTCCATTGGCAGGACATGACTCTTGGTGCATCCGGTCCGAATACGCAGTCTGCTGTTCGGAAATTGCTATGCGGAGAGTATAGGGTTATGCCGACTAACAAGTGGCGTAAATTTTATACTAAGCAGATCAAAGGTTTTGATCTGGCGAGAATTCGTCAGATAGTGGATTAATCGGCCTCGGCTAGTTCTTACTGCACCTATGGCTTTATATAGGTTGGGCTAACAAGCTTTGTAAAACCTGGTGGTCCCAGCGTGTGAGATACGATACAGTCTCAGGTTGCGCCGGAGTTCGCTTGCGAACTCCGGCATCCAATTCATTTCACAATTCATTTTGCGGAATGATAGGATATAAGAATATGATATTTTTGGAGGAGTTTTCTTTTTTCAACATTCTACCAATGCTTGTTGATCAAATCTCTCTCCTCGAGGAAGACTTCTCCAAAAATATTTTATCTATAGGCCAATTTTTCAAAAATAAGTTACAATTGGTGCATGGAAACACAAAAAGGCCGGCTTATTGTTATCGAGGGGACTGATGGAAGTGGTAAGACTACCCAGACTGAACTTCTGCTTAATAGACTAGCTAAGGAGAATATGCCTTCAGAGCATATGAGGTTTCCCCAGTATGAGACCAACTTCTTCGGGGACCTGCTTCGAGAATGCCTCGATGGTATTCATGGAGACTTCATTGCAATTGATCCGAAGATTGGCTCGGTTATCTATGCTTGTGATCGATTCGAATCAACAGGGAGAATAAAGCAGTGGCTATCCGAAGGTAAGATAGTAGTGCTTGACCGCTACGTATCAAGTAACCAGATTCATCAGGGAGGTAAGATTGCGGATGAAGGTAAGAGAGCAGAATTTCTAGACTGGTTGTCTCGGATGGAGTTCGAAGTGCTCGGAGTGGCTAAGCCTGACATGGTTTTTTATCTCGACATGCCGTATGAGATATCCAAGAGACTTATAGAAAACAGGGTAGGGGTAAAGGATACTGCTGACATGAATTTTGAATATCTTAAGAATTCTAAAGAGGCGGGTAAGTATATGCTCGGCAGAGAAAGTACATGGGTAAGGATTGACTGCGCTCCTCAAGGTGAATTACTTTCTCGCGAGTCGATTCATAATTTGATTTGGGAGAAGATCAGGGGTATTGTTGCCTAAATGATAGAGATACAACATAAAATCAAAAGTCTTATCGCAGAAGCTTTAAACGAGCTTGGTATTGAGGCGCCCACAATTCATCTAGAGCATCCTGATATTCTGGCGCACGGAGATTATGCTTCGAATGTAGCTTTGATAGTTTCTAAATCAACAGGTAAGTCTCCTCAAGAGATAGCCTCATCCATAGCTTCTTGGATAGATAATCATTTGATACCAGAGATTATTGATGTGGATGTTGCGGGTCCTGGCTTTCTTAACTTTCATCTCTCGAGAGATTTCTTTGCTTCAAGTATTGA
>CAZCQK010000043.1:0-2674 GCA_964500855.1 uncultured Candidatus Saccharibacteria bacterium | reverse complement strand
CTGATTCTGGAATGCTCTCATGGATAGACATGCCTGTCACAAGTAGCGCATCCGCAGGTACTGTCGAAAGTTATACGGCTCAGATAGACGGTAATCCGCTTCTTACTATTTATTCTGAGTCCGATGGAGCAGGAGGGATCCAAAATCAGCGAATAGGTATTGGTACGTCTTCTCCATATCTCGGCCCTCTTACTATGGCTAGTGGTGCTTACGTAACTACCGGTGGTACATGGACCAACGCTTCAGATAGGAATCTCAAGGAGAATTTCACAGAGATAGATGATCAGGATATTCTAAATAAGATATCAAGTCTTCCAATCACAAGATGGAATTATAAGACTGAAGCTACAAGTACTATGCACATAGGTCCTATGGCCCAAGATTTCTTCGCAACTTTCGGTCTCGGAGGATCTGATAAGTCCATATCGACCATCGACCCTGCTGGTATAGCTCTCTCTGCTATTAAGGCACTCAATCTAAACCTAAACGCAATCGCTTCATCAACAGCAAGCACTACTCCCGCTTCACTCTCATTTGCTTCAGGATTCTTTAGTACTGTATATTCTCATATCAGCACTTGGCTCTCGAGCGCAACCAATGGTATATCTAATATTTTCTCAAACAAGGTAACAACTAACGAGCTCTGTGTTGGATCAACATGTGTGACTGAGACTCAGCTCAAGGCACTCCTCGAGAAGGCTGGTCAACCAGTCACAACATACGGTCCAAAGGACGGTGAAGCCCAAAGTTCAACTACTGTCGACGTATCAACTTCATCAACAACACCAACTGATTCAAGCTCAGTAGATACTTCTACTTCCACTTCAACAGCAGACACAAGTGGGGGAGATACTGGAACTCAATCAGATACTCCCGCAGTAGAAGTAGCACCAGATCCAACACCGTCACCTGATCCAGAACCAGTCCCTGATCCAACGCCTGCTCTAGCACCAGCTCCGTAATTTGGCATCTTGAAATAATTGCTATATAAAGGTATAATGCGAATTATATTAGGTAACTTTATTAATTAGCTTAGATGCTACTTAAATTAACCACACATGCTCAATTAAGACTCCAAGAACGAGGGTTTACAGTTGAAAAGCTGAAGCAAGTCTTGAGTCGCCCCGATAAGATAGAAAAGTCAGAAGATGGGATTATTTTGAAAGCTTGGAAAAGATTAGGCGATGGGACTGAGCTAAAGGTGGTTTATAAAAAGGATAATTTTCGGGATAAGAAAAATGAATATATAATTATCACAGCATTTTTCATGAATAAAAAATAAAATGACAGTAAATTATGACAAAGTAGCAGATGCTATATATATACAGATGAAGAAAGGTAAAGTCAGTTCTACTATAGAAGTTTCTGATCTTATTCTTCATGATCTTGATAAGAAAGGAAATGTTCTTGGTATAGAGCTCTTGAATGCGTCGAGTCAATTTTCACATAAGGAGATTGAAGACGGGATACTAAATGGTATCCCACTGAACATAGTTTCTTCTACCCCTAAGATATTTAATAAGTAAACAAAACCGCGAATTAAGTCGCGATGCTGTTTTTTGTCTAAGTAATTGAAAGTTATTTACCAAAATGTGCAACATTTTATATAATAGTATTAATGAAGAAAAGTCACTTTTTTATCAGTAAAGGACGAAATGTAAAAATCATTTCCACTGTTTTGATAGTTGTTGCACTTTCTCTCTCTTATTATATATACGTCTCACGAGCGGGGCACTCGAGCGCACCATACGTAGTGCCGGCACTTTCTAAGCCGTATACTAATAGCAAGTATCACTTCAGTCTTATGCTTCCAGATGACTTCACTGTAAGAGAGTCGTCTATGGACGGCAAGGATATGATAGTGTTCCAGAATTCTAAGAGCGAAGGTATCCAGATCACCATTTCTCCTTATGATGATATCAAGGTTTTAACAGCAGATATGATAGAGAAGGAGCTACCAGATATGAAAGTTTCTGATGCGGAGCCTGTGGAGATAGGTATGTATAATAAAGGGGTGGCGTTTAGGAGTAATAACGATGCGTTCGATGGAGCGTCACGCGAAGTGTGGTTTGTTTTTGACTCGAAGCTTTATCAGATAAGTACTTATGAGAGGTTTGATAAGTTGCTTCAGAAAATGTTTGAGACGTGGCGGTTTACCCTGTGAAATAGTGCAAATTATCTATGATCTATACTTATGTACTTTATAGTAATAAAGATAGGCAAATGTATACCGGTTCAACCAGGGATTTGCGCTTAAGATTTGAGCAACATAAAAAGGGTAAAGTAGTATCAACAAAATATCGTAGACCGTTAGAGCTAATATACTATGAAGCATGTTTATTAGAAGAGGATGCAAGACGGAGAGAAAAAGTGCTAAAGTCATTTCGTGGTAAAATGTTCTTACGAAATAGGCTCAAATCTTATTTCACAGGGTTAAAATAATTTTCAATGATCAATTTTCAATTTTTAAATAATTTTCGAAAATCAATTTCCAAACAAATTCGTTTGAGCACTAAGGCGTTTTGCCATTTATTGAAAATTGATAACTGGAAATTGAAAATTTCACTGTCTGCAATCTTTGTGATTTTTATCTTTGCAAACAATGCTTCCGCCTCCTCTATCTCTCGCCCCCAAAACAATCTCGGTCTCGTAGGTTATTGGTCTTTCGAAGATG
>CAZCQK010000042.1:0-2766 GCA_964500855.1 uncultured Candidatus Saccharibacteria bacterium | reverse complement strand
CTTGAGCGCCTTCGCCACCATTCTTATCAAATTAGCTTGAGATTCCTTTGAATCAAATACAGCGTTACCAGAATTAAGATAAGTAATCACATTTAGAAACCAAAGTTCAATCAAAATACTCTTAAGCCTCGTCATGGGCACTCTATTATTACCACCCACATTCACCCCGCGAAGTAACAAAACATATCTTTTCATGAATCTATATTATCATTTATATACACAAAAGTATTTTTGGAATAAAATAAGGTCATGGTATTTATTTTAAAATTGATTATCAAGATTATTCAGTGGCTATTCTTCATCATCTGGATTGCCACCTTTATTATAAGTCTCTCGTTACTAACGCTTCTCGCTCTCTTTGTGGTATCCAAATTATTAAACGTTGATATGGGCATGCTCATTGGTTCTTGCCAGAAAATTGAACTCCGCTCAATCCACAACTGCTTCTTCATTGCTACTAAGTATGTATTCAAGAACTATCCATTCAGTTGCCTATCAGCAATCATATATGCAATTGGAGGACTAAGATTCATGCAAGTGGCAAGAAGGATTAAAGAATAAATTGTTAAAAATTTTAAAATAAGGTTATAATGACCTTGCTTTATTCGTAAACAATATTTATGGCCAAAAGAACAGGATCAATAAGTAGTCTAAGGAGACGCAAGAGTCCTCCAAAGACCAAGAAGCGTCTAGCAATCAAAAAGGCAAGACTCGAAGCACTAGCAAAGAAAAGAGGCTTCAAAAAGTAACCAAAATCCGCCCTCCGGGGCGGATTTTGGTTCTAATACTTTAGATTCCAAGTAACTTTAGAGTAAATGATGCAAGGGGATCTGCGGTCACTCCATATACAATCACTCCTCCTAGAAGTCCAGTGACTGATATTGCGATAAGACCAATGATTGCTAAAGAAGTGGATACAAATCTACTATTGAATAAATTAGAAAACTTAATGACGTAATTATTGAGCACAGGATACTTTGATAGAACATCAGAGTAATGAGAAATAAAAATCTCAGCCAAGCTCGCAACCAAGATCAAGCCGTAAACAAATACAGTTATATCAGCAAACATCGAGTGCGCATGTATTAAAGTACGATTACCTTTCATAAGGTGCTCGGCCATTTCCCCTGTCGAACTCGCCACCATAGCAGATAACACTCCCACAAAAAGCATAACCCTCTCAATATGCTTCCATGCCACGTTACCAAACCACTTACCAAAAGGCACGATCTTAAGTAGTGAATAAATAAAAAGAAGGGCTATCGGGAAATGCACGAACAATGGGTGTATGTTGTAATTCATATTCTGATTATAATTCAAAAAAATACCCTGCGCTAGCAGGGTATTTTTGCTATTTAGCTTTTGGTAGAATGCTATACATTCCCGTACCACACTTAGGGCACTTACCCTTTACCGCCTTGCGACCGTTCTTCATTGTTACCTCGGTCTCGTCCGCCATCTCTCTCTTATCCTTACACTTAACACAATATGCTGTTGTTGCCATTTGATTATTTTATGAATAACTCCTAATCATTGTACAGCTTTATATAATTTTGCCAAATCCTCTATTATGAGGGATAATGAAACTATGGAAAATTTAGAGAGAACTGAAAATCCATTTGGAGATCTAGAAGACAGAGCGAGAGTCTCAAGAACCAAAGAGGGAGAAGAGGAGGAACAGAAACCTCTATTTAACAGAGAGATGGCATTACAAGGAGGAAGGATAGAAAAAGCTCACGCGAGACTAGAAGAAATGTACGCTTCAATAGACAACATAGACGAAGATGAGCAGGCTCAATAAAATATATTTTATTTCATCTCTTTCAGTAATCATCATTGCTGGTATTTCACTGTGGTACCTCATAGATCAAAATACCAGTCTCAAATCAGAAGTAACCTCACTTTCTTCTAGACTCAAAAACGTATCAGACACCCTAGCAGATATCCAGAACCAAAATTCAGGATTATCTAATGCCCTTAACAGTGCTTACCAAAAGAATGCTGATTATTCGAATGAGCTAGATAAGGTAAGTACCAAAGTAGAATCACTCCAAAGAATAGTATCAACAGATCCCCAGGTCCTCTACAAGTACTCAAAAGTGTTTTTCTTAAACGAGAACTATAAGCCAGTGGATCTCACGAACATTGATACCAAGTACCTATATAATAAAGACAAGCCCCTCCAATTCCACGATAGAGCATGGCCGTTTCTACTTAAGCTACTCGATGACGCTAGCAAAGAAGGTGTAGATTTAAAAGTAATATCAGCTTATCGATCTTATGGTACTCAAGCAGTACTCAAATCAAGTTACAAGGTAACTTACGGATCAGGCACAGCCAACTCCTTCTCAGCAGACCAAGGCTACTCAGAGCACCAGCTAGGCACAGCTCTAGACTTCACAACTCCTAAAGTCGGAAGCAGTTTTATCGGATTCGATAAGGGTGATGCCTATAAGTGGCTTCAAAACAACGCCTACAAGTATGGCTTCATACTCTCCTACCCTGCAAGCAATTCTTATTACATATTCGAACCATGGCACTGGAGATTCGTCGGACTTGACCTAGCTCTAATACTTCATAACACCAAGCAAAGCTTCTACGACATGGATCAGAGAGAAATAAATTCTTATCTAGGAGTAGTATTCAACGGCACAACAACACCTAAAACCAGTAACACTACGCTGTAGTATCGAGTATCTCCAATACCAACAAACTTCCTTTAATTACTTGACGAGTTTGCTATAATATAGGCATGGAAATGAAATG
>CAZCQK010000041.1:0-2938 GCA_964500855.1 uncultured Candidatus Saccharibacteria bacterium | reverse complement strand
GAGCAGATACCTTGGTCTTTGCGTGTACATCAACAGGGATACCTCGTCCGTTATCTGTTACTCTGACCCTGTTATTTGGAAGAAGTACAATCTCAATATCATTAGCAAAGCCTCCCATGGCCTCATCTCTTGAGTTATCAAATATTTCCCAGACCAAGTGATGGAATCCGTCAGGACCAGTAGTACCAATATACATTCCCGGGCGCTTCCTTACTGGCTCTAGACCCTCAAGAACTGTGATCGATTCTGCTCCGTAATTAGCTTGTTTTTCTTTGTTTTCTTTTGCCATAAATGTTTGCCAATTATAGCATTTCTGTAAGCGAAAATACTCTTGACGAGTCGATAATGTGTGATATTTAACAAAGAAGGATTTGCTACCTCACTTCAAAGCCATGCTCTTTTAGAGCATTATAAATATTATCCATAACTCTATTTATTTCTTCATCGGTTAGAGTCTTATCATAAGATTGAAACACAAGTCTAAAAGCATAAGATATTTTCTCAACTTCTCCCGTCTCTTTATTCTTCTTCTCAAACACATCAAACAACTCGTGTCTAACCATAAATTCTCCAGCATTGCATTCAATAACCGCAAAAACATCTTCTTTTGTTACTGTAGCACCTGTAAACACTGCCACGTCACGCACCATAAATGGGAAGGAAGAGAACGGCTTGTACATTTCTTTATTAGGAGATACATGCAGAGCTTCTGCTTTAGATGGCATAGCAAGCCCTTCAATCAAAGATTCAAAATCCACTTCCATCACTCCTTCTATGTTATTGATTACTCCTATTGATTTACCATTCTTTGAGATTATGCCTCCAGTATCGTCAACGGTGCAAAGTATGTTCACATTGACTCCCAAATGACCAAATAGCTCATCTCTCACAGCTTTGATTTCATCATTTACTCTCTCACCTTTCTTGGCTTTCTTATAAGCAACTCCGATACTAAGCGAAGTAAACTCCCTTCCATCGCGAAATACTCTACCGAATTCAAATAGTTTAATTTTGGAATGACCGAGTAAATCTGCGTAATAAATATTAGAAGCAAGCTTCTCATTCATGAGAGTACTCAAGTCACTTCTGAAATAACCCTTATCACTTGCGAGCGGATTAGCTATTTCTGCTTCACCTTTATTTACTAAAGAATATGTATAAATTTCAGAATAACCATTCTCAATAAGGAAATTTCTAACAACATTCTTCCAATGAATCTCAGAATTATTTACAATATCCAAATTAATCTTAGGAAGTACAGGATTGATGTTTTCATATCCCCAAAGTCTACCAACCTCATCCACCAAATCCTCAGCAATAATTAAATCCTTACGATAAAAAGGAGGAAAAACAGCAATCTTATCCCCTTCTCTCCTTGCAGGAATACTTCCTCGATTGAGGCAAGATATTATATCTTCTGTAGTAATATCCGCCCCAAGTTTAGTAACAACAAACTTAGGATCAAGTTCGATTTTGTTTTGTTCAAATTCTCCATCACCGATAACAGTTACTGGTCCAACCAAAGCTTCGGGATCTTCTTTCTTCAAAAGCTCTACGAAGTACTTCATAGCAATCTCAGGATAAAGTGGAGATAGACCATTCTCAAATCTCTTTGAGGCATCGGTTTTGATTCCTATTTTGGTGCTGGTCTTACGTATTTGGCTAGGATCAAAATTAGAAGCAACAATAACCAAATGATCTGATGAGGAAGTCATTTCGGCTTTTTTACCACCCTTAATACCTGCTATATCAAGTGCTCCATCATTATCAGCAAGGACCATAATAGAGTTATCCAAGGAAACCTCCTTTCCGCCAAGGAGTTCGATTTTCTCCCCTTCCTTAGCATTTCTAATTGTTATATCCCCACTTAATTTTGATGCATCAAATACATGCATAGGCTGACCAATGTCTAGCATAACGAAGTTAGTGAGGTCCACAATCAGATTTATAGATTTCTGACCAATAGCTTCCAGATACTTCACGAGCCACTCTGGTGAAGAGTGGACTGATAAATTCAAAATCTGAAGCTCTACGTGCTTGTTGCATCCACTTGTTTCTATGTTTGCCTTCAGCGCGGACACATCAGGTGATGGCTCGAATGGAGATAGGTTACGTGGAATGAATTCATTAGAAGAAATAATGGCTCCCAATTCTCGAGCAACGCCTTCATGAGAAAGGCAGTACGAAGCCCTATCAGGTAGCACCTTCACATCAAAAACATCATCGTATGATTTCTTTTCGATACCCTCAACTTCAAAAATATGAAATGTCAAAAGCTCCGCAATCTCTTCAGATGAAGGTAGCGGGTTTTTGAAGTATGTCTGCAACCACTTGTGTGAAATTTTCATAAATTAAAATTGATCAATCAGACGTAAGTCTCCTGTATATAAGTGCCTGATATCATCTAATCCGTATTTAACAGCAACAAACCTATCAATACCTCCACCGAAAGCAAATCCTTGCCAGATCTTTGGATCAACTCCTGCTGATTTCAAAACATTTGGATGTACCAATCCTGCTCCCATCATCTCAAGCCACTTACCCTTCCACTTCATATCCACTTCGACTCCAGGCTCAACGAATGGGAAAAAGCTTGGTCTAAACCTTATCTCCACATCATCACCAAAATACTTTTTGAAAAGATGAAGAAGCACTCCCTTGAGATTCGCCATTGAGACTTCCTTATCTACGTATAGTCCCTCAATCTGAAAAAACTGCGCTTCATGAGATGCGTCTGTTGCTTCATTGCGGAACACCTTACCAGGCACAGCAATCGCGAGTGGCGGTTTGTTGTTTTCCATAAATCTAATCTGGACAGGAGAAGTATGAGTACGAAGAAGAAGCTTACCTACTTCATTCGTTTGCCCTAAACCAACTTTAGAGAAAGTTGGTTTTAGCCAAAAAGTATCTTGCATATCACGCGCTGGATGATCGGGAG
>CAZCQK010000040.1:0-3354 GCA_964500855.1 uncultured Candidatus Saccharibacteria bacterium | reverse complement strand
GGCGACAAATTTTGTTGTCAAAATTTGTTTAGCCCATTTTTTAAGACTTGATTCCCTTACTCTCTAAATATTGTTTTAGTATCATTTTCTTTTCCCTTGCTCCCCACAAGCTCTTCAAAAATCGTTCTCGATTAAAAGCAAGTGCTTTGCTAGTAAAATTTTCCTGATGAATGAGCACGAGAGGTTGTCTAAATTTGGTAGCAGGTACATTACCAGAACAATGTCTCTTTAATCTATTTTCTAGATTAGAAGTACAACCAACATATAACCTCTTATCCTTTTCACTAAACAATATATAAATTGTATAAGAATCGTCTTGTTTCATTGAATTTTCAACGAACAGGTCAATAATGTCATAAAAAAGATTATTTGACAATATCCCCAAATTATGCTTTAAATATAGGGATGAAAACTAGTTCGTTATGGCAAAAAATTGGTTTGCACATGTCGATTCTCATATCACTTGTGCTTGTGCTGACTAGCTTTATCTCCTGCTTCACGGGAGACATGCTGGTCTGCAAGTTGAGCACGACCGGAGCAATCACGCTCATGATCGCGCTACTGATTCTGTTCAAATTTTACCCGAAGCAAGTCGAGGCATTGCTGTGGCGTCCTAGGACGCGGCCCCATGTCCGAGACACAGATGAACTCAAATTCATCTGGCAGAGGATAGAATTGTGCGGAAACCAAGAGATGAGAGGCACGATGCGGTGCCGGAGGAATCACTATGTCGTAGAATTCCAATACCGAAAGGGTTGGTTCTATGGCAAAGTAGAAGTAACGCTTTATTGTGACTGGACTCACGAAGTCGAAGTCAACGAACTTCGCAGGTGGGTCTACCACCAGTCCAGGCCGTGGCAGAGCTTACTGTGCGTCCTTAATCTTTCTTCATGGATGACTAAAGTCCATGTGAGTAAAGGCAAAAGACGTATACTCTTCGCATAACAAAACTCTCAATCCAAACAAGGCGCCCTAGTTCCCTGACGAAGGCGCTCTTTTTTTGTTATCAAAATTTGTTTAGCTTCCTTATATCTCGCTCAGTATCTCGCTTCTTGATACTCTCGCGCTTATCAAACTTTTTCTTACCTCTTGCTAGAGCAATATCCACTTTCAACTTATTATTCTTCAAAAAAATAGACAGGGGTATTATGGCTATCCCCTTCTTAGACCCTTCATTAGATAAAACATTTATTTCTTTCTTGGTGAGAAGTAGCTTGCGTACTCGCGTACGTTCATAATCAGTCGTAGTGTTCTTGGCCTGATACGGAGGCAGATCAAAACCAATGAGGAATGCTTCACCTCCTCTTATGGATACATGTGCTCCATCAAGTGAGCCCTGGCCCTTCCGTATTGCTTTAACCTCAAATCCCGAGAGCTCAATCCCCGACTCCAACTGCTCTAGGATCTCATAATTAAATCTAGCCTTCCTATTGGTCAAAAGTGACATGGGATTAGTATAGAGCAGAAAAAGTGCAGAGTATAGAGCATGGGGTATAGAGTAGATAGTATTGAGTAGACAGTATAGCGTAGATGGTATTCGGTATAGAGTAGACAGTATGGAGAGAGGACGGGATTAACCGAAGGTTAGACTATAGAGTCTGACCCCTTTAGGCACGTGGAGATAGAATACCCCTGACTGTCTCGATTTGTTGGATACTATATTATACAAAGTAGCGCCGTTTATTATTATGGATTTACTGATTCCTGCGTTATCTACCGAAATGCTCGCACCATTTGATTCTGCTACCAAATAAACATCCTTCGAATCATAACCAAAGGCCAAAGTAGCATCCCCTTTTGATTCAATATACTGATCCTCAATACCCCAACTACCTCCGAGATAAAAATAATTAGAATCAAAACTCTTTGGTAAAGTAAACGTATCCGAATAAACTTTGCTTTGAGTACCATTACCAAAGAATTGCCTGTTACGAAAAGCTCCAAAATAAGTCTCGGTACTTTGCGTATCCACCACCTTAGGCGCAATACTATTAGATACTTCACCTTTCACATCCACACTACTTCCAAGTCTCTTGGCGCGCTCCATGAGAAGTGACTTTATCTGACTTTCGGTCTCATCATACCCACCCTCACCGATATGATCATAACGGATGAAGCCATCAATATCTATTAGATACTTATGAGGCCAGTACTGGTTGGCGTATGCATTCCATGTACCATAATCATTATCAAGTACCACAGGGAAAGATAAGCCAAATTGCTTCATAGCCATCTCAACATTCTCAATCTTATGCTCGAAAGCAAACTCCGGAGTATGAATTGCCACTATCTCAAGTCCTTGATCCTTATACTTCTCATACCAAGCTTTAAGATAAGGGAAAGTACGCTGACAGTTGATACAGCTATAAGTCATGAAATCCAGAAGCACTACCTTCTTGCCCACAAGATCAGCAATCTTAAGCGGTGAAGTATTTACGAACCCACTTGGGTTCGCTATCTCCTTATATCGAGGGTAGACGAGCTCCTTAGCCTTAGCATCAAGCTCAATCGTATTAGGATTTGCGATTGATGCATCATTTTGATTACCAACTCCGCTCGTGCTTGTTGCGTCTTTGTTAGAAGCTTGAAGTAAGTTTGATTCTACTTTGGTAACATCAAAACTACTATTTCTAATCAAAGCTGTCTCCACAGTACTACTAAACCCAGTAATGATAGCAACACCAACAACCAAAAAGATAATACCAATAGTTCTCTTCACAATGCCATGAGGGTTTGAGACGTCTCCGAGCTTACCTACGACCTTCTGACCTACATAAGCAATAATCAGAAGTGAAAGTGAGAGTCCGAATGCATAAATGCAGAGGTAGATAAACCCAAGGAGAAATCCTTGAGGAAGTACTGTTGCTAGGATAACAAAGTAAGTCGGGGAGCAAGATGAGAACACCGGACCAAGGGATGCACCAATGACCACATCACCCCAGAAACTCTTCTTCTCCATACCGCTCGCCATCATCCTGTTAGAACTTCTCATAATCTTAAGATTGAGCTTTGCAGAAGCCCTCTCCCAAGAATCAGGAAACAAAGTGATAATACCAAAAAACAAAATAATTCCTCCAGAAATAAACTGCCAGAAACTAGCAGGAATATTTATAAAAACAGTAGCCACCTTAAGGAGTAAAGTAAACACCACCACAGATACAGCAAGTGAAGCAGTGATTATGACTGGCTTTAACTTGTTACCAGTATCAGCTACAGACCCGCTCAAAATAACTGGAAGGAGTGGTAGTACACATGGCGCAAGTACAGTCAAAACTCCTGCAATAAACGATATGAAAGCGAATGTCATATTTATAAACTAATTATCCGTTACTAAAGTAGTGGAAGCGGTGCTAG
>CAZCQK010000039.1:1881-4107 GCA_964500855.1 uncultured Candidatus Saccharibacteria bacterium | reverse complement strand
CCGCGGTTTTGATTTTGATTATTTCTTTGCTTCTTGGATTTGCTTCTCGATGTTTGGAGGTACCACTTCGTAGTGATCAAACTCCATAGTAGATGATGCTCGTCCTTCAGAAAGTGATCGGAGGTTGGTTACATAACCGAACATTTCAGATAGAGGCACCATGGCTGTGATTACCTTGTTCTGACCTCTATCACCCATAGATACAATCTGCGCTCGCTTTGAGTTTAGGTTACCTGTTACGTCACCCATGAACTTCTCAGGAGTTACTACCTCAACCTTCATAATAGGCTCGAGGATAACCGGCTTCGCCTTTCGAGCTGCTTCTTGGAATGCCTGACTCGCGGCTATCTTGAAGGCGATTTCTGATGAGTCCACATCGTGATAACTACCGAATGTTAGCTCACATGAGATATCCACCATCTTAAATCCAGCCACAATTCCTCTCTCCATAGCCTCTCTAACACCCTTCTCAACAGCAGGGATGAATTCCTGAGGGATAACACCTCCCTTGATAGAATCAATAAACTCAAATCCTTCTTCTCGAGTTACGTTCTTTGGAATCTTAGCTCCTTCTTCGAGAGCCTCAAGAGGCTTGAGCTTTAGAAGTACGTGACCGTACTGACCCTTACCACCTGACTGCTTGATGTACTTATGTTCTGCTTCGGATGCACCCTTGATTGTCTCCTTGTATGCTACCTGTGGCTTACCTACGTTAGCTTCAACATTGAACTCTCGCTTCATTCGATCAATCATAATTTCAAGATGAAGCTCACCCATACCTGCAATAATTGTTTCTCCTGTCTCACTGTTTGAGCTGATTCTAAATGTTGGATCTTCATCAGAAAGCTTCTTCAAAGCCATACCCATTTTCTCCTGATCTGCTTTTGTTTTTGGCTCGATTCGAAGCGCTACTACTGGTTCTGCGAACTTAATTGGATCTAGAATAATTGGCTTTTCTTCATCACAGAATGTGTGTGAAGTCTTAGCGTTCTTGAGACCTACTGCAGCAGCAATTTCTCCAGCATAAACTTTCTTTACTTCTTCTCGCTTGTTAGCCTGAAGTCGCACGATTCGTCCGAGTCTCTCCTTCTCTCCTGTTGTTGAGTTGTAGAGATAACTTCCCGCTTCGATTGTTCCTGAATATACACGGAAGAATGTTAGCTGACCTACGAATGGATCTGTCTGAAGCTTGAAAGCAAGAGCAGAAAACGGCTCAGTATCAGACGCGTGTCTCTCAATCTCCTCGTTAGTATCTGGATTTACTCCTCGTACAGATGGAATATCAAGCGGGCTTGGTAGGTACTCAACCACCGCATCAAGTACGAGCTGAACTCCCTTGTTCTTCAAAGCAGAACCAGTAAATACAGGGAAAAGCTTGTTAGCGATTGTTGCGCTTCGGATAGTCTCTTTAAGTAGTGCTAGATCTGGCTCTTTACCTTCAAGATATGCTTCCATGAGCTTATCATCAAACTCCACTACCTTCTCAACTAACATCGCTCGATACTTCTTAGCATCCTCTAGGTATTCAGCTGGAATCTCAGCTTCCTTAATCTGGTTACCCATTTCACCATCGAAGTAATACGCCTTCATCTTAAGAAGGTCGATAACACCGTTGTGGTTTTCTTCGAGACCGATTGGAATCTGCATTCTCACAGCATTCTTGTTCAATCGCTCGATAATAGAAGCAAAGCTTCTTTCAAATGAAGCACCCATTCGGTCTAGCTTGTTGATGAAACATACTCGTGGCACATGGTACTTATCAGCCTGTCTCCAAACGGTCTCACTCTGAGGCTCTACTCCCGCTACTCCATCGAACACCACCACTCCACCATCAAGCACCTTAAGAGATCGCTCTACCTCAACAGTAAAGTCCACGTGTCCAGGAGTATCGATAATATTGAAACGATGCATCTTGCTCTTATCTGTACCCATGTATGTTGGGTTCCAGAAACAAGTAATAGCAGCAGCTGTGATTGTGATACCGCGCTCCTTCTCCTGCTCCATCCAGTCTGTGGTAGCCTCACCATCGTGCACTTCACCAATCTTGTGGCTCATACCTGTGTAATACAGGATTCGTTCTGATGTTGTTGTCTTACCGGCATCGATGTGAGCGATAATACCGAAATTTCTAACTTTTTCTAATGGATAGTCGCGGTTCATAATTTAATTTATAGAATAAAAAAGCGGAGCAGGCTCCTTAATCGACAGGATATCCTATTTTCACCC
>CAZCQK010000039.1:0-1781 GCA_964500855.1 uncultured Candidatus Saccharibacteria bacterium | reverse complement strand
TAGAATAAAAAAGCGGAGCAGGCTCCTTAATCGACAGGATATCCTATTTTCACCCCTTTGACAAGCAAAAATTGACAGGTCGCTTTGTAGCATTTACTCTAAATAAAGCATGAACACATCACCATTCATACAGTTCTTCACAATGTCAGTAATCTTCGATAACCTACGTCTGCTTCAAAAACTGGCAGGCGAAATCCGTAGAGGAAAGAAGTCGGAAAGCTTGCCTGCACTTGTTGCATTCCATTTTCAAGTCCTCGATCATTTCGGGAAGTTTGGACTCGGAACCCATGACAGGCCGGCATACTACGCCTTTTTGGAAGAAAAGGGTCTCGTCTTGAACTTTGAGCAAACAACCACCGACCGCTTGGTTGAACTCGGGTTTAAGAGAAAGGCTCCAGAAAACACTGCTGACCGTGTTTCAAGGAGTGCATTAGGCAACCCTTTCGCTTCCGTAGAAACCTTCTTTTTCGGCTAAGCCAACCAATCACTCAACTGGTGCAGATTAAATCTGCACCGGCTTTTTTATTTAGATCCCATAAATACACTTAATTAATTTTTTGACGATTCTAGTGCTGATTGGAAACTCTGAACCAAGTCAGCAGTCTTTGACATGTTTGAATCAACAAAGATCACTTTCGCGTTTTCGGATACACCGATGCTCTTTATTGTATCAAGATACTGCGTAAGTGTAAGAACTGACATGATGTCCTTTGGACTCTGACCTGTCGCTTGCTTCATAAGCTCAATAGATTCTTTAAATCCATTTGCTATAGCCTCTCTTTCCAAAGCCACACCTTCTCCCTGAAGTCGCTTTCGCTCCTTTTCTGCCTCTGCTTCCTTTATGGCCTGGATTTTTGTTGCCTCACCTTTGTTTTCTGCTGCTTTACGAAGCTGTTCACTTGCCACCACTTCTGACATAGCATTGGTAATGGTCTCAGGGAATGCCACATTAGTAATCTGAAAACTCATGATTGCCATCCCCCATTCTTCAAATTGTTTTTCTAGATCTGTCTTGATGTGTAACGCTAACTCCTCTTTCTTTTCTAGAATTCCTTCATGTGTTTCCTTTGCTATGTATGTTCTTAGTGAATTTTCTACACCAGCAGCAATTGACTGGTGTCTGTTTTCGAGTGCATAGGTGTATTTCTTTATCCCTTCATTATCATTTCTTACAACATAGATAAGGTTAGTAGAGATAGACACAATCACCTTATCCTTAGAAGGATACTTACCTTCTATTGCGAAGTTTTGTTGTCGCAAAGAAACATTTAGTGCTATCCGTTCAAAGATTGGTATCTTAAAATTTAATCCTGCTGTCATCACTCGACTAAACTTACCCAAAAATTCAACGACCGCCACATTGTTTTGTTCAATGATGCGTACAGAGGCGAAAACAATCAATAAAACAACAACTACAATAGCAACAATGATCATAGTATTAATTTACTTTTAATGCGTAGATTATACCACAACCACCTTGTTATAAGCTCACGCAAGCTTGACTCCAAAACAAAAGCAACTAACATTTAACACAAATGGAAGAGAGTCCTTTCGGAGCTGGAGACTTTGTGCAATTTTCATTTGTTTACGCCTTTACTCTTGGTCTACCTCTTGGCCATTTCAAAGTCATCGAGGTAACGAGATACGGTGCAGAGAGCAAAGAAGACACAGCAAGGATCCACCCTCCCATCATTTTCAGAGGACAAGTTCTAAGCACAGTTCACTTGACACTGTTGGAGCCTGTCAAAGCGTAAGACCGGATTCACTCTCCGGCCTTTTTT
>CAZCQK010000038.1:0-4280 GCA_964500855.1 uncultured Candidatus Saccharibacteria bacterium | reverse complement strand
TTGGTATCAAATAGCAAGAAGCCTGAGTAACTAGAGCTTAGAGTCATATCCGTTACCACTATCTCTGGAGTGCTCGTTGCTACCGCATCCTTCGGGACTCTAAGTTCTGAGACTATGCCGGTTGATACTACATTACCACTCTCCTTACCTCCGACCGCCACAGTATTATCTCCGAGCTTCAGACCAGAGATGCTCTTTAGCTCAAGAGCTGGTACCCGAGTCTTAACTCCTTGAGGGTATTCAAGTGCGAACAATCCAAATCCCCCTCCGAGAGCATCTCGTACGAATCTAGCATTCACAGTCACTCCATCAGGAGTAACAGCAACATAAGTAGCTCCCTCTCCATGAGCATTAAGCAGTGTCGAACTAATCACTCCTGACTTATTACCGAAAGCGACTCCAAGAGCAACAAATTGCTTCTCTCCAGAGGTAGTCTCATAGATACGCACCATACTCTTAGCAGCGCTTTGCGCTATATCAGATGGCATGAGAATAGTTGCTGGCTTTGCAACGTCCTTTGAAGGAGTAACAGTGTCCGGTGCTATATCAGCTACCTTATCTATTGATTTCTCAATTACCTTATAGATTGTCTGAGTCGGTAATCCTGATTCGTCCGTAAGTGATACAACACTAATAGCAGTAGCAACAGAAGTCACCAAAGCGACCAAAACGCAAATAAGTACTACTTGTTGTTTATTTAGATGATCCATTGGTGTCATTCGCTAATATTAGTGGATTAGTGTCGAGCCGTTTTAATATTACCTTTCTTAATGCTTTGACACAAATATCGATATCCCTCCTCCTAGTACTCCGTCCGAAAGAAAATCTAAGTGACGAACCCTTGCATCCTCTGCCAGGCCTTATTTCATCAACTACGTACGAATACGAATCTTCCTTTAGGTTCATGCATGTCGAAGCAGAAGAGACCGCAATCCCTAATTCATCAAATTGAAACACCGCAAACTCCGCATCAAGACCACTAACGCAAATACTCACAATATTAGGTAGAGACGCTTCGATATCGCCATTAAGACTCACTCCGTCAATCTTCAAAACACTTTCAATAAAATACTTGCGCAAAGCATTAAGTCTCAATGCTTCTTTAATCTTAAGCTCCCCTGCGATGCTTAGTGCCTTGGCGAAGCCACCAATCAAAGCCACGTTCTCAGTACCTGATCGAAGCCCACCTTCCTGCCCTCCTCCAAAAATAATTGGAGAAATATAATCCATAGATTTAACAAACAAAGCTCCCACCCCCTTCGGACCATAAAACTTAGCGCCATCAATAGTAAGAAAATCTACTCCGAGTCTATTCACGTTTATATCCAAATAAAGTGGTGCTTGAGATGCGTCCGTATGAATGAGTGGATAGATTGAGTTATTCTCATTTCTCGCACTCCGCGCCCACTTCACCACTTCCTTCAAAGGCATTACTGTTCCTATCTCGTTATTAGCATACATGATTGTTATCAAAACTGTATTAGATGATATCGCGTCACGGACTTTCCTCGCGTCTATCACTCCATTTGCTTCGGGCTTTATGTAAGTCACTTCAACACCATTTGATTGAAGTGAGTGCACGACCTCTAGTACCGATGAGTGCTCGATGCTACTTGTAATTACGTGAGGGGTGGTATTCGGATTAGAGACTCTAAACTTCTCTACTACTCCTCTAATAGCCAAGTTATTGGCCTCAGTCCCTCCGCTTAGAAACACAATCTGACTAGACCTTCCTCCAAGCTCGCTTGCAACCTGCTCTCGAGCAGACTCCAGAAATTTCTTTGCTTCCCTTCCTTCAGAGTAAAGTGATGACGGATTAGCACCGTACTTCACCATAATCTTCTCAACGTAAGAAGCCACCGACTTAAGAGTAGGTGTAGCAGAAGCAAAATCCATGTTGATGCGCCTTTTGAATCTCATGCGCTTATCCTAGCAGAATTTTTGAAAACAGCGAGAGTGATGTATAATCGTCTGCATATTTATGATTGATCAACCTGAGCTAACATTCATATTTTCTATCGTTGCACTTTCCGTGTCGGTTATTCTACTTATCATCACTCTCATGATGCGTATCAAGATCAAAAGGATTTTGGTCGGTAATAGTGGTGATCTTGGAGAAAGTCTTGCTGAGACCAAGCGCAGGCTCCAAAATCTAGAAGAATTCCAAAGACAGACAGCGGGTTATCTAGAAATACTCGAGACTAGAGTATCAAGAAGCATCCAATCAACCGAACTTTTGAGATTCTCTCCATTTACTGGCATAGGTCGCAACGGTAACCAAAGTTTCTCTGCCTCCTTTATTAATGAGGAAGGTGATGGTATTGTGGTATCTGGCCTTTACTACTCAAACGACCGAGTTAGCCTATTCGCCAAGCCTACCAAGGGATTTGAATCTGAATTTGATCTAACACCCGAAGAAAAGGAAGTTGTATCTAGGTCAAAGAAGAGCCTAAAATCAAAGTAAAGTAATCATGCAACCAAAAGAAGAAAACAAAAACCGCCCACCGGTGGTGGCGGTAATGGGACATATCGACCACGGAAAGTCGACGCTTCTTGACTATATCCGCAAAACAAACACAACAGATAGAGAGGCTGGTGGTATCACTCAACGCATGAGTGCGTACAAGGTAAACCACAAGACCAGCGAAGGTAAAGAATTCTCAATCACCTTCCTGGACACACCGGGCCACGAAGCATTCCAAGAGCTACGCAGTCGTGGCGCCAAGGTAGCTGATATTGCTATCCTTGTTGTTGCTGCTGATGAAGGTGTGAAGCCTCAGACAGTAGAAGCAATCAACCAAATCAAAGAAGCTGGCTTACCGTTTATTATCGCGATGAACAAAATAGACCGACCAAACGCCAACATAGAACGAGTAAAGCAAATGCTTGCTGAAAGCGATGTGTACGTAGAAGGCTGGGGTGGTGATGTGCCTTATGTTGGAGTATCAGCACTCAAAGGTGACGGCGTACCTGAGCTACTTGATATGATCTGCCTCATGGCCGAACTCGCAGACCTCAAAGCAGAAAGAACCGGCGGAGCAGAAGGCGTAGTGATTGAAGCCCAAAACTCAAAACAGAAAGGTATAGGAGCAACACTCATGGTAAAAAGCGGAAGCCTTACTCTCGGGAGCTTTATTGTCGCAGGAGACGCTATTGCTCCAACACGAATAGTCGAAGACTTCCAAGGTAAAAAAATAGAAACAGCAGGTCCATCAGATCCGATAAGAGTAACAGGATTCGATAGACTGCCACCTGTTGGCGCTACATTCACCTCAGTAAAGACCAAGAAAGAAGCAGAGGAATTGAGCCAAGAGAATGCCACACTAAGTGCTAAGCAAGAAAACGCGATATCAATAGGCCCGGATAACCCAGCAATCTCAATCCCTGTTATCATCAAAGCTTCATCAACCGACGTCATCGAAGCAATACTCCATGAGATTCGCAAAATCAAAAACGAAAGAGTGGGACTCAAAATAGTCTCAACTGGTATTGGCTTCGTATCAGAAAGCGATGTTAAGCTTGCACTCACAAAGGTAGGTAGCATCATCGTCGGATTTGATACCAAAATAGATAATTCAGCCAAGGCACTAGCAGAGAGAGATAGCATACTAATCCAGACTTTTGACATAATCTACAAGCTCACAGAATGGCTCGAAGAGTACATGAGAGAAAAGACACCGAAGATGAAAACCGAGGTAATCCACGGTAGGGCCAAGATCCTCAAGCTATTTAGCGCAACCAAAGATAAGCAAGTACTCGGAGCTAGAGTAGAAGAAGGTCTCATATCACTTAATGATGAGGTAAGAATAATTAGAAGAGATGGGGAACTCGGTAAAGGTAAGATAAGAGAGCTTCAGCAATCAAAGGCCAAAGCGACAGAAGTCAGAGAAGGGCTTGAGTGCGGAGCTATGATTGAATCAAAAATAGAGATTATGCCTGGAGATAAGATTGAGAGTTTTGTTATCGAAGAGAAATAATATGATACCCAAAGACCCAAACAAAGATAAAAAGTTCGAAGAAGTGATTAAGAAAGCCGCTACTAGGTTTCTACTTGAGGAAGCGAGTGGTTCATCTCTTATCACTGTTACAAACGTATCAGTAACACCGAGGTTCGAACACGCCACAGTATTCTTCACTGTGTTCCCAACCGATAAGGAGAAAACTGCTCTAGAATTCGCAAAGCGTAAACGAAGTGAGTTCAAAGAATATCTAAAAAGCGAGACTAGAATATCTCGAATACCTTTCATTGATTTCGAAATAGACTATGGCGAGAAGAATCG
>CAZCQK010000037.1:1471-4433 GCA_964500855.1 uncultured Candidatus Saccharibacteria bacterium | reverse complement strand
ATATGGAAAGACTAATGCTTAGGGTGGCTGTATATGTATTGCTTCTGAAGGGAGACGAGATTTTACTTGGGCGGAGATTTAACACTGGTTGGCAAGATGGGAACTACGGCATTCCAGCGGGACACCTAGAACCAGATGAAACCATTATTCACGGTGCTGTGCGAGAACTTGAAGAAGAAACTGGTGTGAAAGTGAATGAAGAAGATTTTGAGTATGTCCATACTATGCATAGGATGAATAGATACATTGATATATTTTTTGCCACGAGTAACTGGATAGGAGAACCTAAAATCACAGAACCTGATAAGTGTGATGATTTGCGATGGTTTCCAATTAATGAATTACCTTCAAATATCGTACCTTCTGTAAAATTTGCA
Source organism: uncultured Candidatus Saccharibacteria bacterium (assembly GCA_964500855.1). GTDB lineage: Bacteria > Patescibacteriota > Minisyncoccia > Phycocordibacterales > CAIRYW01 > JAQBQZ01. The sequence continues at coordinate 4,056 of CAZCQK010000037.1, read as the reverse complement.
ATCGAGAATTATCAAAATGGGGTTAAGTTTTCAGAGTTTTCAAATCGCGAATAAAATGAAATCTAAGCCACAAATATTTATAATTCATGGAGGTATGACCTTCAAAAGTAGGAAGGATTATACTTTGTGGCTTCGGAGTAGGGATGTATCTGTGGAGAGGAAGGAGAAATGGAGTGAGGGGTATTTGGATAAGAAGCTTGGAAAGGAGTTTGATATTATCCGTCCCAGAATGCCCCTTCAGGATGATGCTAAATATGAGGATTGGAAGATTCACTTCGAAAGATACTTTCCGCATCTACGCAACAACATCATCCTCATTGGCTCATCACTTGGAGGTATTTTCTTGGCAAAGTATCTTTCTGAAAATAAATTTCCTAAGAAAATATTAGCAACGTTTATGATCTGTCCGCCGTATGATAATACGATTATAGGAGAGGATCTTGTTGGAGGATTTAAATTAGGAAGCGACCTCTCTCTTATTGAGAAAAATTCTAAGAATACTTACTTGATGTTTTCTAAGGATGATGAAACTGTGCCTGTGTCTCACGCAGAAAAGTATAGGAACAAACTAAAGAATTCAGAAATTATTATTTATGAAAACAAAAACGGACACTTCAGAATCTCTGAATTACCTGAGATTGTTCGGATAATTAAATCTCTAAAATAACATGCCTAGAAATCGTTCGGCAGGGATTGTTATAAAGGACGGTAAGTTGCTCTTGATGCATCGCTTCAACAAGGGGCGTGAATACTGGGTGTTCCCTGGTGGAGGGGTAGAGGAAGGAGAGACTCCAGCACAGGCGGCGGTAAGGGAGATATATGAGGAGACTACGATTGATGTGACTATCAACAAATTGCTGTATCAAATTAAATGGGATACGGGAGAGCAGAATTATTTCTATCTCTGTGAATATGTCTCTGGAGAACCACGATTGCATCCTGATTCTGTGGAAGTTGAGGAGATGAAAGGTGGTGAGCAGGTCTATGAGCCTATGTGGGTGGAAATTAGTAAGTTATCTAGCCTTACTCTCTATCAACTTGAGATACGCGATTTGTTCCTGGCTGATTATCAGAATAATTTCGATAATCTTCCGCAGGAACTCAATATTAAATTCTCGGATAGAAGAGAGAAGTAGGGTATTAGATTCAAATATCTACCATGCTCTACCAAATAAATTTAAATAGTAGGAAAAGGGATATGGATAGTGATAGGTAGAAAAGCAGCTTATCTGCGACTAGAGGATAGATGAGGCTTAGAGCTTGAAGCTTCATGCTTTGAGTTTTCGGAGTGGAGTCTGATGATCTATTACTTGATGAGGTACTTGTGGCCGACTCAGTGGCAGTCTCCTGTTGGTTTTGATTTGAATCCAATTCATTTATTTTGGACTTGATTATGCTTGCTAGGGTACTTCGGGCACTATCTACTGTGTTTAGTATTGAGCTTGTGGTACTGGCTAATTCGTTTTGGGTCTTTATGTTTATTACTTTGGAGAGAGCGTTTACTTCGGGTATTGTTGGATGCGGATCCTCCTTATCATCTATGCCGTCGTTATCACTATCACGGCTTTTGGGATTGGTACCGAGCTTCGCTTCTTCAACGTCTGAGAGTCCATCGTTATCATCATCAGGATCCGTACTATCCCCGATACCATCATGGTCGGTATCATTATCAGCAAAGAAGGCCTTGGTCTCTGTGGTACCACTTGTAACGCCACTCGCTTGCTCAACAGGAGTACCGTCTGATTTCTTCAAGTCTTTGATTATTACCTTGAAGGTGTGGTCGCCGTAAGTTACGGTCCAGACAGTGGAGCGAGTAATGAACTCACCTTGCTTTGCTTCGAAAGGTTTCTCCTCTATGAGCGATTCGTTATCTAGAAATCTGATTACTCCTTCCAGGTCGTTTGTTGATTGGTTTTGGAACGCTGTGTAGATTGTGACCTTATCACCAGAGAAGAATGGCACCTTAGAAAACCATACTCCATTCACAATACCAGCATTCACAGCTTCAGCCTTGGTGATGCTTGGAAATGATAGGGAAGCGATGATGGATATGAGTAAAATTATTTTTTTGGATTCTAAACGCATCTTGGTGAGTATATTATAAAGCAAAATCCACCGAAGTGGATTTCACAGCGGTGGACTTAGTTCGGTGAGAGGACGGCCATCTCGCACCAATTCCATGATTGGATCAATGAGTCTTTCGTTGAAGAAGTAGATAGTATCCAGCCTCTTATCCTCCAAGATGAGTATATCGTGGATACTCATCGTCGTTGGACAGACTTCACTTCTAATGAAGTCTCCGTTAGGTGATGTGTGGTAGACGGTAAGAGAGTCAGATGGTTCGAGGCCGAGAGCCCACTCCAAGTCATTCATCAGGTGCGGTGGGGATACAAAAAATCTCCCACAGTTTCTGATAAGCAACACCTCTGATTCAATCCATCTAGTCATGGGAGACCCGTTAATAACAGTGGTTTCGAAATGCGCCATATACTTATATCCTCCTTTCTAAAGAGCGTTAGGGCGATTATACTCCTCAATTATCCTGTGGCAATACGGGCTTTGATATGTGGTATCATGTTGGTATT
>CAZCQK010000037.1:0-1371 GCA_964500855.1 uncultured Candidatus Saccharibacteria bacterium | reverse complement strand
GCAAAAACGAATTCGTAGACTTCGGTGGTGGCGAATTCTCGCGCACCCATGATGACTGCGATGAGAGGGGAGAGGAGAAACTCAAGATGCACTTTGCTCCTGACCATGTTTTGATCAGGGCGGATAGGCTAAGTGTGGATTGGGACTACACTCTCCTTGTAAACAAGCCGAAGTATGATGAAAGTCAGGTGGTGTGGAACGCGTTAGTCTTACTCGCTCACGCAATCGAGCTCGACTGCATTGAAATTGGCAGGACGAATATCTTCACATAGCCCGCAAGGTGGTAAGCACGCACCTCGCGGGCTTATCTCATTCTAGCCACTCATCTTCATAAAATTTAAATCCATACCCTTCATGTTCGCATCATCAACTCTTTGTTCAAAGAGTTGTTTTAGATTATGCTTCTCACTCCATTTTAGTGGAAAGTTCTCTGGATGTTCTAGTATGTCAGCAAATATATTAAACCTAGATAATTTTACATTTTGATAATCTAAATATAGATGCCTGATTTCTTTGGGTGAAAGTTGGTTCTCTAGAAATTTACCAATATCAATAACAGGACTGCCATCTTCTTTTGGAAGCATTTCTAATAATTCGCTTCTTCGTGTAATGAAAGACAGTACGCCATAATTAAAATCCACAGGATCAATAATGGCCCTGTCTCTGAAATATTTTATTAGATTTTCATCTGTGTCATTTAGATCACTATTCCCGTACATGCTGTCTGTAATAGTTAGACCTTTAGAGTCCAATGGATTGATTTTGATTTTTTGATTGTTTAGGCCTGCTGAAGCGAGAATATCATCCCGAATGATTTCGTTGACCTCGTCTTCGATAATTGAAGGGTCTGTATTCATTGAGCGTTTTCTCATGGCCTTATCTAAGTACTCCAAGCCCTCCTCGCTTTCTAGATCGAAAGGCTCTTCATCAGGAGAATCTATAAGTAGATAGTCTATCAGTCTCGCTAAGCGTCCATTACCATCAGGGAACATGTGGAGTAAGTTGATAGCGATGCCAGCGTAGGTCCCTGCAGTACCTAGATCCATTGCTTTCATGTGTTTGAGTATGATCTCGATACATATATATTGTGTAGCTGTATCTGGTGGCATATAACTTGGCGTGTCTTGAGATTCTATTCTTATAACACCTGAATGCACTAAAGCTTCTCTTTGATGAATTGGGGTGTTGATTATTATGCCATTCAATCTCTCGAGGAAATCAATTGCTTGATCGACAGTTATTGAGTCGACTGCAGATCTTTTTGCTTCTTTACTACCGAGGTATGCGAATATTCCAGATTCTTTTAGGAATTCGATAATCCTTTCTGCGCCCTTGCGACGGTTCTCTTTGGTTGATTCGTCAAATTTGATT
>CAZCQK010000036.1:0-5200 GCA_964500855.1 uncultured Candidatus Saccharibacteria bacterium | reverse complement strand
AAACATCGAGAAGCAAATCCAAGAAGCAAAGAAATAATCAAAATCAAAACCGCGGGGAGTACCCCGCGGTTTTGTGTTACAATTTATATATGAAAATAAAGTTCGCACTCGCTACGCTTTTTGTTTTGGCGGTATCTACGAATGCTTATGCTAGCGTAGCTCAATATAACAACAAGTTGAATGTTACTTGGGATGCTTCTTCTATGTCTAGTAATTCACTTCTCACTCTGTCTGTGTGGTATGGATGCGGATTGGTCTCGTGTAAATCAAATGAGCAGAAGGTGGTCCGGGAAGTGTTTGCTAAAGATGGCAGTGCTTCTATTCTTTTGAATCCGCCTACTTTTCATGAAGGTGATGATGTTTGGTTTAATCTTTATGATAAGTCTTTCAATCTGCTGGCTACTAGTCCGCATTTTAAAATATCGAGTGTTATGCCGACTTTTGGGTTTATTAGTAGTTTATTTCTTGATGGTTTCAAATCTTCTAGTTCTACTACCAAGGCTACTAGCACCACTAATGTTTTCCCGCTCAAGGCTAGGTGCACTGTCAGAAGTACTGATGCTTCGGCACAACATTGGAGCTTTACCTCTGGTAGCGAAGGTGGAGTCGCTCCCTATAAATATACCTGGACTTTAGGTTCAAGCGAATTTGATAACCTTTCTACGGTATCAGTCGATGAGGCGCATCAAGTCGGCATAAAGGTGGTCGATGGTATGGGTAGTATGGCCACTTCAACATGCAGTGATATAACCCCAAGCACTTTTACTCAAAATACTGAGTCTTGCCTCAATTTGAACATGTTTTTGGGCCTCGGGTCTAGGGGTAATGATGTGACCTTGCTCCAAAAGTTCTTGATAAATCAAGGTTTTTTGAAAACAGAAGCCTCGGGATACTTCGGTCAGGCTACTTATGGCGCTCTTAAGGCGTTTCAATCGGCCAATGCCATAGATCTAACCGGCTCAGCTGGTCCTATTACTCGCTCAAGAATAAACAAGCTTTCCTGCACTCACTGATTATTGACAGTTCTTGCGATTATGTTAGGATAGCCGTCACATTTCATGGGTTTCCATGGACTGCATTAATAAAACGTCTTGTAAGTTACCTAAGTAGGGTTTAATTGGTTTTGAACAGACAATCTCGCGTTTTGTTCAAAGCTTAAAAGGCTCGAAGGGATAATTATGAGACACATCCGCCACAGGCGGAAAAGTAATAACTAATATAATAATATGGCAGAAGCATTCAATCGCTCAAAGCCCCACGTTAACGTAGGTACAATTGGTCACGTAGACCACGGAAAGACTACTTTGACAGCGGCTATCCTTAACGTACTTTCACGCGCTGGAAACACCGTGAAGCTTAAGGCTGTAGATCAGATCGACAACGCACCAGAAGAGAAGGCTCGTGGAATCACAATTAACCTTTCTCACAACGAGTACGAGTCAGCAAACCGTCACTACGCTCACATCGACGCTCCTGGTCACGCCGACTATATCAAGAACATGATTACTGGTGCTGCTCAGATGGACGGCGCAATACTTGTTATTGCTGCTACTGATGGTGTTATGCCACAGACAAGAGAGCACGTACTTCTAGCTAAGCAGGTAGGTGTGCCAAAGATTATCGTATTCCTAAACAAGTGCGATATGGTACCTGATACTGACCTTATCGACCTAGTAGAGGAGGAGGTTCGAGATCTCCTTGCTTCTCAGGGATATGACAGAGACTGCCCAGTTATCCGAGGTTCAGGTCTCAAAGCTCTTGAAGCTTCAGGAGTTGATGACGAGTGGAGCAAGAAGGTTCTTGATCTTGTTGAGGCTCTCGATACTTACATTCCAGTTCCAGTTCGCGAGACAGACAAGCCATTCCTAATGCCAGTTGAAGATATCTTCTCAATTGAAGGACGAGGTACAGTAGTAACTGGTCGTATCGAACGAGGTATCATCAAGGTAGGTGAGGACATCGAGGTTGTTGGTATCAAGGATACTCAGAAGACTACAGTTACAGGAATCGAAATGTTCAACAAGCAGCTCAATGAAGGTATGGCTGGAGACAACGCTGGTATCCTTCTTCGAGGTCTTAAGAAAGAGGATATCACTCGAGGTCAGGTACTATGTAAGCCTGGAAGTGTGAAGCCTCATAGCGAGTTCGAAGGCGAAGTTTATATCTTGAAGAAGGAGGAAGGTGGACGACACACTCCATTCTTCTCAGGTTACAAGCCTCAGTTCTACGTACGAACAACTGACGTTACTGGTGAAGTAACACTTAAGGAAGGTGTAGAAATGGTTATGCCTGGAGATACAGTTACTTTCTCAGTAAAGCTCGTAGCTCCTGTTGCTCTTGAAGAGCAGACACGTTTCGCTATCCGAGAGGGTGGTAAGACTGTAGGTGCCGGAGTAGTAACAAAGATAATTAAGTAGGCGTATAGGGGTGCTGGTATTTCGAAAATAATATTTACTTAATACCAGCTCCTGTACTTAATACTAACTGAAATGGCTACAGCTGAAACAAAAAAAACAAAGAAAGAAGTTGATAAGTCGGGAGTAGCAAAGCTTCGCATCAGAGTGCGTGCCTATGATCATAAGATTCTAGACGCATCAGTGAAGCAAATAATTGATACTGCTCTTCGCTTTGATGCTCACATTCTTGGACCAATACCTCTTCCAACTGAAATACGAAAGTACACAGTAAACCGTGCTTCATTCGTATATAAGAACGCGAGAGAGCAGTTTGAGATGCGAACTCACAAGCGACTAATCGACATCACAAATCCAAATCCGAAGATAATTGAGGCTCTATCGAATCTCTCACTTCCTTCGGGCGTTAACATCGACGTAAAAATGATGTAGTTCGAAGACTAGCAAAGAAAATTCTATGAAATACATTTTAGGAACAAAACAGAATATGACGCAGGTCTTCGATAAGGACGGTATCGTAAGTCCTGTAACTGTAATCGAAGCTACTCCTTCAGTAGTCACATTTCTTCGCACAGAAGATAAGGATGGCTATAAGGCTGTTCAGCTTGGATATGGTAACAGAAAGACCAAGAACGTAAGTAAAGCAGTCTTGGGTCATGGTAAAGGAAAGGGATACAAGGCTATTAAGGAGTTTAGAGTTGATGAAGTAAATCACGCTATTGGCGATGAGATTACTGTTGAGACTTTTGCTCCTGGAGATATTGTTGAAGTATCTGGTATTACTAAGGGTAAGGGATTTCAGGGTGTTGTTAAGAGACATGGATTCAAGGGAGGACCTAGAAGCCATGGTCAGAAGCACTCAGAGCGTGAGCCAGGATCCATCGGAGGCGCAGGCCGTGATGGTGGTCGTGTAGCAAAGGGTAAGAGAATGGCAGGAAGGACAGGCGGAGATCGAGTAACTGTGAAGAACCTCAAGGTTGTTGCAGTCGATCCTTCAACTAACCAGATTATGGTTCTCGGAGCCTTGCCTGGACGACGTGGCACACTACTAGAGATCCGAAGTGTGAAATAAAGAATACTGATATGGAAACATCAATTTACACAAAAGAAGGAAAGAAGAAGGGAGCAATCACATTGCCAGAAGACGTATTTGGTCTTAAGTGGAATGCGGATCTCGTGCATGAAGTTATATCATCACTTAACACTTCTGCTCGTACCCCAGTAGCTCATACTAAGGATAGAGGAGAGGTAAGAGGAGGTGGTAAGAAGCCATGGAGACAGAAAGGAACAGGACGTGCTCGTCACGGATCAACACGAAGCCCAATATGGGTTGGTGGTGGTGTGGCTCATGGTCCTAGAAACGAAAAGAATTTTGATCGAAAGGTAAACAAGAAGGTGAAGGCTAAAGCAATAGCAACAATCCTATCTGCTAAGTTTAGAGATGGAGAGATTGTGTTTGTGGACAGTCTTGATCTCAAGGCACCAAAGACCAAAGATGCTGTAACTGTTTTGAAGAACCTTGGAGGACTAACAGGTTTCGAGAAGATTTCTACTAAGAGAGTAAACGGAGCGATTGTTGTGACTTCAGAGAAGGATCAGAATGTTGCGAAGAGTTTCGCTAACCTCAAGGCTATCTTGGTATCTGAAGCTCGTAACATCAATCCTGTTGATCTCATGAAGTACAAGTACATCGTGGTAGAGAATCCAGAACAATCAGTCGAAGTTATCAAATCTAGACTCTCAAAATAGTATGAAATTCGAACCAGGAAAAATTGTTATAAGACCAAGGATTACTGAGAAGGCGGCTGTGCTTTCTGAAACATCAAACGTGTTTGCGTTTGAGGTATCAAAGGATGCAACAAAGCCTTTGGTTGCTCGTGCTATCAAAGAGATTTACAAGGTTACTCCTCTAAAGGTAAACATAGTGAAGCTTCCAAAAAAGAAAGTTATCGCTAAGGGTAAGAAGGGGAGCACTAAGTCTGTTGTTAAGGCTTATGTTTACCTAAACAAGGGCGATAAGATCGAGATCGCATAATGAATCATTCTTCTGAATATGAAAACTTATAAACCATACACAAAGTCACGTCGAAACACAGTCACCATTAACTATCGTGACCTCTTGACCAAGTCAACTCCAGAGAAGTCGCTTCTTAGCGGATTTACTCGAGGATTTGGGCGCAACAACAGAGGAAGAATCACAACTCGTCACAAGGGAGGTGGTAACAAGAAGCTCTATCGAGACGTAGACTTCACATACAACAAGAAGGATATTCCTGCAAAGATAGTTTCTGTTGAATATGATCCAAATCGATCTGGATTTATCGGTCTTGCTGTTTATGCTGACGGTGAGAAGAGATATGTTCTAGTACCAAAGTCACTTAAGGCAGGTGAGACATTCGTAGTAGCAGAGAATGCTCCTGTAAAGATTGGTAACAGACTAGCTCTTAAGAACGCTCCAGTTGGAACATTTGTTTTCAACGTTGAGCTCAAGCCACTTGGCGGAGCAAAGCTTGCTCGATCTGCTGGTAACTTCGTAGAAGTTATCGCTCAGGACCTTGGGTACACATTCCTCAAACTTCCTTCAAGTGAAGTTCGAAAGGTAAAGGATACTTGTTTTGCTACTGTAGGACTCGTATCTAACGATGAGCATCATTTGGTTAAGCTTGGTAAGGCAGGACGAAGCAGATGGAAGGGAATCCGACCGACTGTTCGTGGTACTGCTATGAACCCAGTAGATCACCCATATGGTGGTGGTGAAGGACGACAGGGACGAGGTAGAAGGAGAG
>CAZCQK010000035.1:2196-5336 GCA_964500855.1 uncultured Candidatus Saccharibacteria bacterium | reverse complement strand
GAAAGCGGAGAAATATCTGAAAGTTATAGAACAAAATTCTTAAACTTCATAAACGATGATTTAGATACTCCGAAAGCTCTGGCTCTGGTATGGGAATTGTTGAAGGACTCATCAATCAATGATGCGGATAAGAAAGCTACTATTATAGACTTCGATAAGGTACTAGGACTTGGACTAGACAGTGATGAAGAATTGGTAATACCAAAGGAAGTGGCCGAACTTCTAGAAATGAGATCAGAGGCAAGGAGAAATAGAGACTGGCAGGAGTCAGATAACCTAAGAGATAAAATAAAATCTCTCGGATTTGAACTAAAGGACACGGACACTGGTCAACAAGTCACAAAAATATAAGGATTTAAAGTACCATTGACATGGTATAGAAGTGTGCTATACTACCGAGTAGCAAATTTCTTTCGAATTTCTCCAGTTCCGAAGCAGGGTGCTCTTGGAATAAGGCACGCCGGACAGACAGGCGAGGAGAAAAGCTCAGAGGGAGGGTGTTTCCCTCTACACCATGCTACGATGTAGTGACTTGCGTCGCGTGCATAGCTCCCTCTGAGCCCACTTACATCCCCTTTGGTTTTGAACCGGGGGATTTCTTTATTTCGCTTTCTCTATTTCAAAAAATTGCTCCGCCATAGCCAGATCCTCGGGAGCAGTAATCTGAAGCCAAAACCGTGATTGAATCGCTTTTATTTTGATATCATTCTTGGCACTAAGGATTGTTTGAGGGAGTCCGAATTCCCCTCCTGGGATTGCAACCATTTCATAATCAAATATCGATGGAGTTAGTCCATACATTCCCGAGCAAATAAATCCTCTTTCTTCTTCGGGATACTTTTCTAAAATTTCTGTGATATGACCGTCACTATCAAAGCACACCTTAGCCTTCCCTTTGATTGAATCAGTCTCCCGAATAAGTATGGACCACGCATTAGTAAGGCATTCCTCCATATCAGAACCACTATAAATATCGTCCCCCATCATAACAAGAAACTTTTCTTCGTTTTGGAGCACATCCTTACACTGCCACAAAGCGTGCGCAGTACCTAGGAGTTCAGTCTGCTCTACGTAAATTATTTTTCTACCATTGTACTCACTTCCTAACACATCTACTATCCTATCCTTAAGATACCCAACAGTAATAACAACCTCATCAATCACGTCCGGCAGACTATCGAGCTTATGTTCAAGTAAGGTCTTACCGAGTACCTTGAGCATCGGCTTTGGAGTCTCTAGTGATAGGTCTCCCATGCGCGTCCCCTTTCCTGCTGCTAGTATTACTGCTTTCATGTTGATTTATTATATGTTTAGTTGCCTATAATACCAAAATCATGGTTGTTTTTAAAGACATGAGACCCTACTCCACTTGTCCCCAATTTACCCACACGATATGCGACTTTGCGACTGTTGACTGATTGGTATGAGTGATAGAATAGCTACTATGAATAAAGTACAGAGAGCACCCCGCATACCTCCCCAAAGTCTCGAGAGCGAGATGGCACTTCTAGGAGGACTAATGCAAAGTCCAGAAGCTATCCATGAAGTGTCTGACTTAGTATCAAGCGAAGCGTTCTACGCTGATAAGCATAAGGCTCTCTACGAGACTATGCTCGAGCTTCATGGACGAGGAGATCCGATAGACTTGGTATCCGTATCTGCAAGACTAAATGAGAAGAGCCTGCTCGAGCGAGTCGGTGGTAGAGGCTACCTTGGAGAACTAATTCAGAGCATCCCTCCCGCATCAAACATCCGCCACTACGCAGAATTGGTCAAAAAAAAGTACACACTTCGCAGACTTATATCCGCAGCAGAAGAAATAAGCGAACTAGGATTCGATGAGAGTCGTGACATAGAAGAACTTCTCGATAAGGCCGAGAAGCAAATATTCGATATCTCTCAAAGCTCGAGCACTGCTCGATTCGTAGCCCTAGGTGAGACTCTAGACGAAGCATGGGAGCGACTTGATAGACTCCATAAGTCCAAAGATGAGCTACGTGGAGTACCAACTGGATTTAGAGAATTGGATAACATGCTATCTGGATTCCAAAAGTCAGACCTCATAATACTTGCCGCCAGACCTTCTATGGGTAAGACCTCTCTCGCGCTTGATATAGCCAGGCAGGCTGCAGTGATGCATGGTATTCCTGTTGGATTCTTCTCTCTTGAGATGAGCTCGCAACAGCTGGTAGATCGAATGCTTTCTTCTGATTCAAAAGTAAACTCTTGGAAGCTCCGCACAGGAAAGCTGTCAATAGATCACGACTTCGAAAAGATTCGTCATTCACTAGATAGACTATCCAAAGCCCCAATCTATATAGACGACCAACCAGGAAGCAACATCCTCAAGATGAGATCAGTTGCTAGAAAGCTCAAGATTGAGAAAGGTCTTGGAATGATTGTGGTCGACTACCTCCAGCTAATAATGCCAACAACCAATCGCAACAGTGATAACGTGGTTCAACAAGTAACCGAAATCTCTCGTGGTCTCAAGCAACTTGCTCGTGAGCTCGAAGTACCTGTTCTCGCACTCTCCCAGCTCAACCGATCTGTGGAGACTCGTGGCGGTGATGGTAGACCAAAGCTCTCAGACCTCCGTGACTCTGGTTCTATCGAGCAGGATGCGGACGTTGTTATGTTTATTCACCGAGAGGATAAGTATAAGGAAAATTCAGATAAGCAAAACATCGCCCAAATCCACGTAGACAAGCACAGAAATGGGCCCGTAGGTACAGTGGAGCTCTACTTCGATGAAGAACGCACAACATTCCTAAACCTAGAGAAATCAAGTATTGGAGACTTCATGAAGGATGATAACCCAGTATTTTAATGAACTCATTCGATAAGCTAAAAGAAATATTTACTGAGTTCCCAGGTATTGGACCTCGTCAGGCAGAGAGATTCGCCTACTTCCTACTTTCTCGTGATGAATCCTATATCAAAGAAATCCAAAACCTAATTGGAAGTATCAAGAAAGATGTAACTCAGTGCAAGGAGTGCATGAGGTATTTCGCAGATCGAGGCAGTGAAAATCGTTGCAGGATATGTAGTGATGAGAGTCGCAGTCGCGATACCTTGATGCTAGTAGCCAAGGATAATGACTTAAGTACCATCGAAAAAAGTGGTGCGTATAGTGGTAG
>CAZCQK010000035.1:0-2096 GCA_964500855.1 uncultured Candidatus Saccharibacteria bacterium | reverse complement strand
GCACCCCACCAAGGGTGCTAGTCGCAGACCTTGGTCGGTGTTTAACTTTGGGCCTATATTGCCCTATTGAAACCAATTGGTCAATCAAAAACCGCACCCTAGGGTGCGGTTTTTGATTATTTTAGTCCTGTGATTTTTACCTTGAAGAATGGCTGTCTGTGGCCGTTTTTCTTGAAGTATCGGCTCTTTTGCTTGTACTTGATTACTGTAACCTTTGGAGCTCGTCCAATCTTTTCTAGAGTACCTGTGACTACTGCGCCGTTTATGTATGGAGTACCGATTGTGGTGTTTGATCCATCGTCTACGAGTAGAACCTTATCGAAGGTAACCTTATCTCCTTCCTTAAATTCCCCTTTGATTTTCTCAATTTCTACTGATTCACCAACAGAAACCCTGTACTGCTTACCGCCAGCTAGGATTACTGCGAATTCGTCGTTTTTTGATGTTTTTGCTGTCTTTGTTGACATGAGGGATATATTACTAAATTCTCTCAAAAATGCAACACCGTAAGGGTTGTTGCCTTACTCCTCTACCTCAGGTCTCTCAAGAAGGCCTACCTCGAAGCCAATTGATTCTTCCTTATCTGTTATCCTCATCACGTCCTTATCAATCTTCTTAAACTCCTTGGATGAAGAATTGAAGTGGTTTACCACAGTAGCGATACTTGCTCCGAGCTTATCGTGAGTCTCAGAATACTTCTTAAGATGATTAACGAGCTCTCCTACACGCTTCACAATATCCTGTGCTTGCTCCTCAATTTTAAGCGCCTTTAGTCCCTGAAGCACAGTCTGGAGATAGGCGAGAAATGATGTTGGAGAAACAATAACCACATGATACTTGGACGCAGCTCTTTGGATAAGATTCTCATTCTCCTCCTTAAGAGATCCAATCTTGTTTATCAAAAGATCATAATAAATTGCTTCATGAGGTATGAACATGATAGCGAAGTCCATAGTGTTCTTCGCTGGCTTTATATACTTAGAAGTCTCAACTATTCTGTTTTTTAAATCATTAACAAAAAGTTTCTCCAGCCTCTCCCTCTCTAAAGGATCCTTTTCTTCTATAATGCGATTATAATTTTCTAGAGAAAACTTCGAGTCCACAGGTATAACCTTATCCTTCACGAACACAACCGCATCTGGTATTAGATCCCTCCCATCCTCATCTTTACCTAATGCGTACTGCATCTCATAAGATCCGGGAGGTAAAACATTCTTAAGTAAAGTCTCAAGATAATATTCTCCAAGTATTCCCCTTTGCTTAGGATTCTTAAGTATGTCCTGAAGACTCTGAAGCTGATCTGCGAAGGAGACCACCTGACGATTAGTCTCATCGAGTTTGGTTAGTCCCTCGGTCACTTCCTTAATAATCTTGGTGGATTCACTAAACTGAGTCTTCATCGAATCCTGCATCATGTGCGTAGTGTCCCGCATCTTCTGATCAACTACTCTCGAGAGAGTGTTCATCTGCTCCAAGAGAAGCTTGAATCCGAGATGCTCTTCTTTATTATCACTCTTCTTACGAAACACGATCACCAACACAATCGCATTGGCAACAAGCAAGACTCCAACAACCACCAAAATTAAGTTAGTATCCATTCTCTAAGTATAGAGCAATAAGAAGAAAGTATAAAGTCATTCTCCGTGCTATAATGCATCCACATAAATAGCAAGCCACGTAAATAACAAAACCATGCAAGAACAAATCAAAGCAAAGATCAAAGAAGCCATGTTAGCCAAGGACTCCGTATCACTTAACGTATACCGAGGTATATCCGCAGCATTCGTAAGCGAGGTAATGGCCAAGGGTAAGACTCCTCAGGACGCCCTAGAAGACGCAGACTGCATCACGGTCCTTAAGCGTCTAGCAAAACAAAGAAAGGATTCAATCGAACAGTTTGAACGCGGAGGACGTCCTGAACTCGCAGAAAGTGAGAAAGTAGAGCTCTCAATAATAGAAACACTCCTTCCAAAAAGCATGCCGATAGATGAGATAAGAAAAGTAGCAGAAGCAAAAAAACTCGAACTCAACATAGTAGATAAATCAAAATCAGGCATCCTAACAGGAGCAGTGATGAAGGAACTCAAGGGTCAAGC
>CAZCQK010000034.1:0-5371 GCA_964500855.1 uncultured Candidatus Saccharibacteria bacterium | reverse complement strand
CCACTTATATCTATCACCCCATCATTATCAGTCGAAATGCTCCACCTAGTCTCACCATCAGAACTCACAATCTTTACTGGATTACTGGAGTCTCCTACCACATCAATCTTACCCAAAACAACAATTTCTCCATTCACATACACCTCGCCCCCCGCTTCTATTGTAAGCACAGCATTATCACCAATAACTAAATTATCAATAAAATACGGACCCTCATATTTAAGTAGAACCTTGTCGTCTACTAACTCACCAGATAAGTATTCACCTCCCGAAAACGAATTGATGCCAAAATTACTTGCTAGTGCTTCGACGTTCACATCTTCAGACATAATCACTTCAGAAGTACTAGCCTCATCAATAGACTCAGTAGTAATTACCAGAGTAGTTGTTCCAATATCAACATTGGCTGATTCATCCACTGATTCTGTAGTGGTTGCACTGGATACATTATCAGTTAACGATTCTGCTGGAGATGATTCAGTCGATACTAGATCATTATTTATAGTCGGTTCTTCACTAGAAGCTTCAATAAGAATAGAATCATCTGCATAAGCAATTGAGCAGAAGCTAATCAAAAATATTAGGCCAGTAATAAATCCTGACCTCATCACTTTCCAAAAAAGTTACCAAAAAACTTAAACACTGAAGCAGTAATACCATCGTCTCTATCCACACGATCCATAATATCTTCAGAGGTTGTGGCATCATGAATACTCGTGTTAATTTCTCTTTCTAATTTAACAGGTGCTTTATATTCTTGCTTTTCCACAGCCACTTCCGGTATATAAGAAACTGGTATTGACTCAATCCTTGGGCTATATGTGGTAGCCACCGGTCCATCAGGATAAATTATTGATACGGGATTATTGTTGCTATAAGAAAATATAATTGGAAACTTTATGCTCGCGCCAGAATCAATTATGGTATCGGGTGCAAATATGAATGACTCATCTCCTGACAAAACCTTAAAACTTTGAAGATTCAATTCATCTGAAGAATTGTTCTTTATTTCAACAAAGCCTCCTTGACCCTTTTTAATTGAAACAATACTCAAACTCGGTTCAATTACTTTCACTCGCGTTCTATCTGTCATGTGAGTATCGCCGATTGTAACATTGAGTAAAACATTGTATTCCCCAGGAAAGGAGTAAGTATGCGACACAGACTTTCCTCCAACCATAGTGCCATCACCAAACGACCAGTCGCAGGCAACTCGTGCATACAAGTTATTAGAAAAGTCACCAACCTCAGCATCAAAATTTATTGGCGCATTAACCGATACTATCCTTTCCCTACCAGCATCTACTCCAAAGGCTAGCTTGGCCTTAAAATTAGATATGTCATTCTCTCCAGAATGAGAAGACACGGATTGACTTGAATTAGAGGTGGTGACAGTGGACTCAGAAGTGGTACTGGTGGTAGAAGAAGTAGTTGAGGTTGTGGTAGAGGTTGTATTAGTGTTATCAGATATAACACCCACATTAATTTGTTGACTCGAACTAAATGTAATACCCGATGTTCTACCTTTTATTGTTACTGTGATCAAAAACTGTCCGCTTGAAGTATCCTTATAATAAAAAGTCCTAGAGGAAGTATTTTTACTCATCGTGGTAGTAACCGCATTACCACTTGAATTCAAAAACTGACCCGAAGGAGAAGAAGTTGTGAAGGTCACATCATTGGTCTCATCCACCACTTCACTCGCGCCAGAGCTATTTTCAGTCTGAACGATAATGGCATCAGAGACAGTGTTCGGGTCTACAGTCCTTATAGGAGTAGTAAAAACTAAGTTAGCAATATTTGAAGTCGATGCCCACACACAATGATATGAAGCAAAGGATAGAATAAATAACAATAAAAATATCTTTTTCATAAGAAAATAATTCTGATAACCATGATTATTCTCAACCAGAAAGCATTAATTTTGAAGCTGTGGATAAATGTTGGACATCCGATGTCCAACATTTATCCACAGGTGGTGCAAAAAGGTGTTGGAATTTATGCTGAAATCATTCTAAAATGCAGTTGATGCAAAATGAGTTCTATCATCTAGTAAATAGAGGTGTAGATAAAAGGGTTGTTTTCTTAGACGATAAAGACCGACTAAGATTTATTCACAACCTTTTCTCCTTTAATGATGCCGACCACTCTGATAACTACATCCAGCCTACCAGAAGGTCAGGCAAGTATGAGTTCAAGAGGCGCAAGAACCTTGTGACTATTCACGCCTTTGCGCTTATGGATAATCACTATCACATACTCGTATCTCCTATGGTAGAGGACGGCGTTTCTATATTTATGAAAAAGATAAATATGGGCTATACGAAGTACTTCAACGAGAGGCACAAGCGCACAGGTACTCTCTGGCAAGGTAAATATAGAAAAGTAATGATTACCAAAGATAGCCACTTCCTCTACCTCCCTCACTACATCCATCTCAATCCTCTTGATTATAAATTTCCTGAATGGAGGAAAGGTAAAGTAGATAATATCGAAGAAGCAATAGAGTATTTGGACAGTTACAGGTGGAGTAGTCACATGGATTACTCGGGTATCAAAAATTTCCCTAGCATTATAAACACAAAATTATTGAAACAAATAATTGGTGAGGGTAAAAGGTACTACAAGAACATCGGCAATATAATGAGTAGCAAGGATTGGATCGATAGCTGTCGCGTGCTCGAGTCATCAATCAGAAAATAGCGCCGTAAAGTGTTATTGAAATAAAAGTCTTTTTGCTATAAGATTGCGCTACTGACCACCCTTAGCTCAGCTGGTTAGAGCACAGAGCTTATACCTCTGGGGTCCTTGGTTCGAGTCCAAGAGGGTGGATATTATAGTCTTGCTTGACCCTACCCTACTTTTGGGTAGTATTTGCTTTGGAAAATAAACAAACGAAAGGAAATTCGTGAAAGAAAATGTCAAAAAGCATCCGTTCAACAAGGCTATGTCAATTGCAATCGCGGTCGTGCTCACGACCCTAATAGGCGCCGTGACGATTACGCTCGTCCCAGATGAAATGGGCGTCGACTGGGCACACCAAGTCGGGAACATCCTCCTCGAGAGGACTCAAGTCCACGACGTCGCGTTCCACAACGAAGCTGGCACTGGATGCACAATCCGGATAGTGGCTTGGACCAAGCACACACCGGCTGGCAACTGGCAGTGGGCAGGACTAACAATCCTGAAGCAGTTGGCGGAAGCAGGAGTCAAGTTCGACTCCTTCACTCGCTACATGACTCCTGAGGGAGTGTTCGTGTTCGACGGGAAAAACTTCGTCTCATCGGGCGTGCGGGAAACCTCAGCGAGCAAGTTGCTCGTGAAGAAGGAGCCTGGGGTATTCGCCGAATTCACTGAAAGACAGGTGCTTGCGGACCTCCCAGTCCCGAAATCCTAATGTTCATTCAAACAAAGGCCGGACTGCGTAGCAGTCCGGCTTGCTTTGTTGCTATATATTTCTAAAACCTATTCTTCTATATCCGTCTTACCTTCTTCTATGGTTTTCTTTTTCTTTAGACTTATGCCGTGTGCCACTATTATCTTCTCGTACTCATCCATCTCTATCACCTCAACCTCAACAAGTCTCTTAGATACAACATCAAGCAAAGTCTTGTGGGCATTCAATATCTCCTCCGCCTTTTTTAAAGCATTATGAATTATGATTGATACTTCAGAATCAATCTCGGCACTTACTCTCTCTGAATATTCTCTATCCTCTACTCCCTTACCAAAAAGCACTCTACCTCCCGCACCTTCAAGTGCCACAGGACCGAGCTTATCCGACATACCGTACTTAGTAACCATATCACGCGCTAAGGCAGTAGAGACCTGAAGGTCGTTAGATGGACCAGTAGTGATATCTCCAAAAATCATTTTCTCCGCTACATATCCACCAAGCGAGACCGCAATATCATCAAGGAATTCATTCTTAGACTGCATCTTCTTATCTTCTATTGGGAGCTTCAAGGTATAGCCCGCAGCACGTCCTCTTGAGATGATAGAAATCTTATGGACTGGATCTGCGTGAGGAAGCACAGAAGCAACGATAGCATGGCCTGCTTCGTGGTAAGCGGTAAGCTCCTTCTCCTTATCAGAAAGTATATGACTCTTGCGTTCAGGACCGAGCATAACTTTCTCGATAGATCTAATCAAATCAAATTGAGCTACCTTTGTGCGGTTTTCTCTTGCGGCAAGGATCGCACCTTCGTTCATAAGAGAGTAAAGGTCAGCACCAGAAAATCCCGGGGTTCGCTCTGCGATAAGTCCGAAGTTCACATCCTCAGCAAGAGGCTTACTCCTCGCATGCACTTTCATTATTTCTTCTCTATCCTTCCTATCAGGCAAATCAATCGTTACTCTCCTATCAAATCGTCCTGGTCGAAGGAGCGCTGGATCAAGTACGTCAGGCCTGTTAGTAGCAGCCATGACTATAACCTTCTCATTTGGTTCAAATCCGTCCATCTCAACTAGAATCTGGTTTAAAGTCTGCTCGCGCTCATCATTACCTCCTCCCATGCCGGTGCCTCGCACTCTACCCACAGCATCAATCTCATCAACGAAAATAATTGCTGGCGCCATCTTCTTGGCAATAGCAAACAAGTCTCTCACTCTCGAAGCACCAACTCCCACAAACATTTCAACGAATTCTGATCCAGATATTGAGAAGAATGAGACTCCTGCCTCTCCTGCTACCGCACGAGCCAGAAGCGTCTTACCTGTTCCTGGTGCACCCATAAGTAGAATACCCTTTGGAATGCGAGCGCCAATATCAAGAAACTTTTTGGGATTGCGCAAGAAGTCTACTATTTCAGAAAGTTCCTCCTTGGCTTCCTTGGCTCCCGCCACATCCTTGAATGTGACTTTCTGCTTCTTATCATCTGGTGTTGTTAGACGTGCACGAGACTGACCGAAAGAAAAGGCCTGCACTCCGGCTCCCTTCACCTGACGTGATAGATACCAAACAAAAACAAGAATGAATACAATCGGTAATATTATTGGAGCTAGAGTAGTAAACCAAAATAGAAATCCAGTAGAAGTCACAACACTGATAGCAACCTTAGAAAGCATGTCGCCTGTCACACCGTATCTAACTAGAGTATCAGTAAGAGAAGAGTCAGATTCTTTGGTTGAAGTTACTTCTGACTTATCAGCATATGTAGCCTTCACGGTATTACCGTCTATTGTGAGGGACGCCACCTTGCCTGCCTTTATATCACTCGCAAGTACTGAGATACTCTCTTCCTTTATACCTGAAGCATTATCTGCGAAATACGAATAAGCAAAGACCAAAATACCCAAGACTAAAAATATAGATAGAATATTTTTAATAAAGTCCCCACCTACCCCTTCTGGTGGCTTAGCCTTACCCTTA
>CAZCQK010000033.1:3979-5390 GCA_964500855.1 uncultured Candidatus Saccharibacteria bacterium | reverse complement strand
AATGTCATATTTATAAACTAATTATCCGTTACTAAAGTAGTGGAAGCGGTGCTAGTCGAAGTAGTGCTAGCACTTAATTTCAAATTCTCCTTCATCAAAACCTCGTCTTGATAGCTTGCGATAGCCTTCTCTCCTGCCATAGTAATAACACTGACGGCACCATCTTCTATACGAAAATAAATAGAATAAAGTGCAGTAAAAATAAAACAGATAATCAATACCGTAGCTACCCTTCCCTTTCTAGGACCGATTTGCATGCTCTAATTATACCACTTCCGCCAAAGCAGACTATATGATATAGTTCTATCCACAAAATCACTTGGCTACCACTGAAGCAAAAATAAACCAACAGATAAGAGCACGCGAGCTTCGCGTCATAGGCCCAAAAGGAGAAAATTTTGGTGTTATTTCACTTTCTGAGGCCCTAAATAAGGCAAACGAGGCGGGATTGGACCTTATTGAGATCTCTCCTGGAGCAGTCCCTCCGGTTGCAAAAATCGCAGATTATGGTAAATTCCTCTACGAGGCGAACAAGAAACTCAAGGTCGCAAAGCAAAAGGCCCATACCGTAGAAGTCAAAAATCTTCAGGTAAAAATAGGTACTGGCGATCACGATCTAGCCCTCAAGGCCAAAAAAGCCTCCGAGTGGCTTGCGGAAGGTCATAAAATCCGCATCGACCTATTCCTAACGGGACGTTCGAAATATATGGAGTTCAACTTCCTCAAAGAAAGGCTAGATAGAATTCTCCGACTCATCTCTACCCCATTTAAGGTAGCCGAGGAGGCGAAAAAGGGACCAAAAGGTCTAACAGTAGTTATCGAAAAGGATAAATAAAATGAAAACCAACAAATCATATTCAAAGAGACTAAAGATTACCAAGAACGGTAAGATCAAAAGTCGTAAGCCTGGTCAGAACCACTTCAACGCTAAAGCTTCTCGCAAGAGTCAGCTAGATAAGAAGCGTTCTGCGGATTTCGTATTAACCACAAGGGACAAGCGAAGATTTATTATAGGAAACTAAGCTCAGATAGGATTAACCTACAAGCTATAAGCAAAAGATATGGTACGAGTAAAGAAAGGAGTAAACGCAAATAAGAGTAGAAAGAATGTCCTCAAGCAGGTAAAGGGATATCGTTTTGGACGAAGCACAAAGGAGAAGCAGGCTATCGAAGCTATCGCTCACGCTGGAACATACGCATTCGCTCACCGAAGGGATAAGAAGGGTGACTTCCGAAGACTATGGAACGTGCGCATCAACGCTGGTCTCGAAGGCACAGGTCTCTCATACAGCAAGTTCATCGATAAGCTCAAGAAGTCTGGCATCGCAATAGATCGCAAGATCCTTGCTCTACTCGCAGATGAGAACCCAACAGCTTTCAAGAAGATTGTTGAGAAGGCACAGGCGTAAGA
>CAZCQK010000033.1:0-3879 GCA_964500855.1 uncultured Candidatus Saccharibacteria bacterium | reverse complement strand
ACCGCTCGGTCATCTACAGCAGATATCTGGTATGAGTCTAGAGTAAGATCTCCTCTTATAGTACCAACACCACTTGTTGATGGCTCAGTCTCTCCCACCATCTTCTTCACCACAGCGACCGCCTGATTACCTTCAAGTACCATAGATAGTACGGGGCATGTAGTCATAAACTTCTCAAGCGCCCGAATGATATCCTTACCATACTCAATCGGCTCCTTATCTACTACCATACCAGCATTCTTGCGATCTTCTGCTATCTTACTCCCCTTCTTGAGAAACCAAGCATCATCCTTACCATAATGCTTCCAAATCTTTTCTTTATCAAGCATTCCAAACTTGAGTCCAACAACTTTTAGTCCCACATTCTCAAAGCGTCTTAACACTTCTCCCATGAGTCCTCTCACTACTCCGTCTGGTTTAATAATCACGAACGTCCTTTCTTTCTTTGGATGCATAAAAATAAGTTATGTATAAAGTATGGGGTATAAATTACCCTAAAATCACATTTGGAGCAAGCATGTGCTACAAGTTGGCAAACGGATTTGAGGCTAAGGTGTTGGGTTCGCTTGAAGGCACGTTCGCTCGATACTTCATCATAATCTCCTCCTCCACAATAGACTTATCCTTACCATAAGTTAAGTAAGAGAGTTCCTTGAGTTTCTCCACGATACCCATATCCCCTTTTAGAGGTGGCATAGTCTCCATACTAAACGGTCGCACAGGCTTGCCATTTGCTAGCATCTTCACATATGCATTACGGTTATCTAGATTGAGTAAATCATTAGCAGTAAACACAGGATCAAACTGTTTCTCCAAGTACTCACCATCGTCAGCTCCCACACGGAAGCTTGCGATAGATCCGACGTTACCAAACACAGCGTCCTTAATATCATCTTCGAGCTGAGCTATGAATTGATGCGCGATGGTAAGCGAGAGCTTATACTTACGTGCTTCAGATAGAATCTGCGAAATAGAGTCTGTGGTTATATTCTGGAACTCATCAATATAAAGATAGAAAGCCGGTAAATCCTCACCGAAAGCATCTGCTCTAGAGAGAGCAGCCATCAGAATCTTACCGACGAGTATGAGTCCGATGAGATTAGCATTGATATCCCCGAGGCGACCCTTAGAGAGATTTACTAGGAGTATCTTCTTGTTATCCATCACTTCACGGAAGTTGAAAGAGCTTTTCTCCTGGGAAACAATTGGGCGCATTATATCGTTACTTAAGAACACGTCGAACTTGTTGGTCACATACTGAACGTAGTTTGCTAGTCCTTGCTCACCTGTTGTTTTGGTCGCATTCTCCCAAAACTGCTTCACCAAAGGATTCTTGCACCGCGAAAGCTTCATCTCTCGATAAGCTTTATTAGAAAGTACTCGAGAGACGTCTATAAGAGTATTACCGCTCTCCGGATCTTCCATCACAAGAAGCACAGAGTTACGGAAGTACTGCTCGAACGCAGGCCCTCCAGCTACCTTCATATCAAACAACTTATTGAATATACTGAGAAGCTCATTTACCACGAAAGTCTTTTGCTCTGGATAGTTTGGATCATACTCGAGCATGTTGAGTGCCATGGGACGCTTAGCGTATCCAGGATCAAAGTAGATGACGTCTTCGTAACGCTCCTTTGGGATTATTGAGAGTATGTCTTGGATATCACTACCATGGGGGTCAATCATGCAGACTCCTTTACCGTTTATTATATCCTGAGTAATCATGTTCTTGAGCAAAGTAGTCTTACCTGTACCGGTCTGACCTATTACGTACATGTGGCGAAGCCTATCTTCGGGAGTGATGAATATATTGCTCGTCTTGTTGCGATCACGATTGACTCCAAGGAGAGTTCCTTCATGTGGAAGCCCAACTGGTGCGGGCGCAGTAGCAGAACGAGAGACCTTGAGATGAGGAGAGAGAACGTCTCCTGGAGGAAAGTGCATGAAAGTAGTCACCTCCTTAATAGAAAGAGGTAGTCTCTCACGCTCATCAAAGGTACGATAAATAAACTTTCTTAGAAACTCTTCCTTAGTAGCACCTTCCACATCAGTAAAATTAAATTTGGAGCCGAGAGTATTCTCAAACTGATTGAAGCTTGATGCTAAGTCATAGGCGATACGATACGCTCTCTCAGAATTACTGGCAGAAGCAATGATTCGGAGATTGGCATGGACTATCGGAGTACTGACCTTCTCTCGGACCTGCTCTATTACCGCTCTCTGCTCCTCTCCTACCTGAGGAGATACTTCTTGCTTTGATGGCACTTTCGGTGAGAGTATCTCTCCTATCGCTTCCTTACCAAACTCCTTTAGAGTCTTACCGAATTGACCGAGTATAGTATGCCTCACATCAAGCGCCTTGTGGACCTTGCCTCCTCGCTCCAAGTCGCCGAGTGCCTCCTTATAATGCTCTAGATAATGCTCGTGATCGGGCCGGAGCACTAGCTGGATAGTAGCTCCTTCGCCATCGCGATCAATCTTAGAAAATGAATTCAAAATAACGTTGAATGGATCAAAATCAAACTTATCATACATCTTGATTGGAAGTATGGATCTACCGTTAATAGAAGCAGAAAGTGCGACGGTCGCTCCGTCGTAGTTGAAGGTATTATAATCATCTTTCTTTTCAAAAATCTTGGCCTTCGGAAATACTGAGAGAATATGCTTCTCGAAAAGTCCCGCCGCTTCATCCGGCACCGAAACATAAAACACCGCCTCCTCACTCCCCTCGGCATGAGTAATCTCCACAGAGAAGCAATCATCAATATTCAAAACCGCAGACATCATTCCCGCATAAAACTGCTCCATTGATGAGACTAGTTGCTTCAAATCCTTCTGCTTATCCTTCTCCTCATCACTTCGCCCTGAGAGAGATACCTCAAATAGCGTATGCTTCAGAGCCTTCACTCTCCGCTCTAGCACCTTGGCATCAGGCAGAGGTAATCCAGCCTTCACATACTGGACGAGGAACCTATGGAAGTCGTCCTCGATATGGGGATTGGCCATGAGACGGACCATCTCGAGCGCATTCTTGAGTCCCTTCTCAGAGAGAATAGAGAGAAGTTCTTCCATCTTCTTATCATGAGTCTCGGGAGCGAGCTCTAGTACTATCTCCTTCTGATGATGCTCTAGCATCTTATAGCCTCTCTCGAGCGTATCATCTGGATTAGCCTTTGCGTATCTCCTTATTTCATTACGCACGATACTCTCCCTATCAGCAACATCAAACTTCTCAATATAACTTGCTTCTTGCTCAAGTACCTTGGCTCGCAAATACTCTATCTCTTCTTCTGGTGAAGCGAACTTTTGATTCTCGATAGGTTTTGGATTTTCTGACATTTACCAAATTATACCGCGAGAAAAATAGATTTAAAAGTTGAGGCAAAACATTAAGCTGTTTTGTGTGTATCTAGCACCTGAAAACAGTTCTCCTGTCGGTGAGTGGAATTAATTTTCAATATTCAATTTTACAATTTTCAATAAATTACCAAATGAATCAGTGACATAGTGGGTTATTCCCTGGCCAACAATCTATAGCAATTCATTCTTTTTTAAAGTAGATGTTATCTTTTGAAATATAAGATTAAGCTCATGCGCTTCTTTCCACAGTCCCCTCAAAACATCTGCCTGCTCTGGTATTGATACAGCCATCATACGCAACCAATGCTTCGTCTCCTGAACCTCCTTTTTACAAATATATATTTTATTTCTAAAGTCTTTGCGGGAACTAGCATTATTTGCCTCCATATAATTGGCCCCAATGCTTGTAGCTGAACGCACTATTTGACTGATTAAAGGAGTATTTACCTGATCTTTCTTCACACTCTTACACAAGACAATGACACTTTCTCCAAATTTTGCTGTTCTTTCTTCCAAATC
>CAZCQK010000032.1:0-5496 GCA_964500855.1 uncultured Candidatus Saccharibacteria bacterium | reverse complement strand
TGGGCAGCGAAGGACATGCCAGTACTCAAGACCATTAAAAGTGACTTCGAGAAGAGAAAGCCTCTCAAGGGTACGACCTTAAGTGCCTGCCTCCATGTTACCGCCGAGACCGCAAACTTAGTCATCGCCCTCAAGGCAGGTGGAGCAGAAGTACTACTTTGCGCATCAAATCCCCTCTCAACCCAAGATGACGTAGCTGCGTCTCTTGCTAAAGATTACGGTATAAAGGTATTTGCTATAAAGGGAGAGGACTCGAAGACCTACTTCAGTCACATAAAGCAAGTGCTCGACGCTAATCCGAACGTAGTTATGGATGACGGTGCTGATCTGGTCTCAGAACTTCATAAGAACAGGCAGGATCAACTCAAGAACGTATTCGGTAGCACAGAAGAGACAACGACCGGAGTAATACGCCTTAAAGCTTTAGCAAAAAGTGGCAAGCTCCACTTCCCTGTTGTTGCGGTGAATGATTCAAAGACCAAACATATGTTCGATAACAGGTATGGTACAGGTCAATCAACATTAGACGGAATCATAAGAGCAACCAACAAGCTCATAGCTGGCCAAGTATTCGTTGTTGCTGGATATGGTTGGTGTGGTAAGGGACTTGCGATGCGAGCACGTGGTATGGGAGCTCACGTAGTAGTCACAGAGATAGATCCAGTGAAAGCACTAGAAGCAAACATGGACGGATTTGAAGTACTTCCTATGATTAGCGCTGTTAAAAAGGCAGATTTCATATGCACAGTCACAGGTAACAAGCATGTAATACGCGAAGAGCATTTCAAGGCAATGAAGGATGGAGCAATAATCTCAAACTCAGGCCACTTTGATATCGAGATAGATCTAGTAGCGCTCAAAAAGCTTTCAAAGAAAGTCACAAACGTCAGACCATTCAACGAAGAATATGAGCTCTCAAATGGCAAAAAGATTTATGTCATAGCAGAAGGTAGATTAGTAAACCTCGGAAGCGCTGAAGGTCATCCATCGAGCGTTATGGATATGAGCTTTGCGAACCAAGCATTAGCGGCGGAGTTCATAGTTACTAACCATAAGAAGCTAAGTAATGAAGTCCACACACTTGAGGAATCAATAGATCAAAAGATAGCAGGTCTCAAACTCAAGTCACTCAAAATATCAATCGATAAACTAACAAGCGACCAAAAGAAATACCTAAATAGCTGGGATGAAGGCACAAAATAAAACAGTACTGGTTACGGGCTCAATTACATTCGACACAGTATTCGGACTCACAACTCCCATACGTGATCAGGTAGTAGTCAAAGACGGTAAAGCATCGAAGCAAAACCTGATGTTCAATGCTCTAGATAAGACAGTCTATTTCGGAGGTACAGCAGGTAACATCGCCTACGGACTAGGGCTTCTCAGAAAGCCTTCAATAATGGTTTCTGTTGCTGGGAAGGACTTTGGTGAGTATAAGCAGAGGTTAGAAGAACGAGGCACGGACGCTCGGGTGCTAATAGATAAGAGTAGGTACACGGCCACCTTCTATGGAATGACTGATCCGAGGGGCGAGCAGATAGGTGTGTTCCAAGGTAATGCATACCATAATTCACTTAAGAAAGTTTCTCTCAAAAAGATTTTAACCAAAAGCGATTGGGATAATATTGCGATTGGGATATTTGCTGCCGGCACAGCAGAGAGTATCAATAGAGATCTCACTGATTTCAAAAAGCTTGCTCCGAAGAATTCCCTATCTATTTTTGATCCAGGACAGATGCTAATGATTAGCTTCACAAGGCCCTTAGCACTCAAAGCAATCAAAAACTGCGACATGCTAATACTAAATGATACAGAGCTCTCTCACCTTCGCAACAAGTTCAACATAACTCTCGAAGATATATTTAAAATGAAAGTAAAGTATGTAATTGAGACGAAAGGTAGCGAAGGAAGCACTCTGCATGAGCAAAACAGAAAGACAGACGTAAAGGCACTCAAAATTAAAAAGTCAGTAGACCCAACAGGCGCAGGAGACGCATTCCGCGCAGGTCTTATCTCAGGACTAATTGACGGTAAATCAATAACAGATTCGATGAGAATTGGTTCAATCCTCGGCGCCAAGTGTGTGGAAACCAAAGGTTGCCAGACTTACCGCTTAAGCAAGTAGAGAAAGTAGCGCACTAGTTGCCTCGACTCCTTTATTTTGATCTCCATTTGATCTAATACTTGCTTGCTCTAAATTATTTACTGTGAGTATTGCGTTTGCGATTGGGATATGGTGCTTTAGCATAACGTCCATCACTCCTCTCGTAGCCTCATTTGATATGAAGTGATAATGATCAGTATCACCTCTTATGACGCATCCAATAGCAATTAGACCATCAAATTTTTTACTCCTCGCCAGTCTCTGGCACACAAAGGGTATCTCAAAACTTCCAGGAGCCTCACTTAATGTTATGTTTCTATCGGCTACACCAGCCTGTCTTAGAGTAAGAATTGCAGCATCGCGCATTGGTCCAGTGATATCAATATTATACTGTGACACAACAATTCCAATTCTTATTTTGGAATACTTTGATGATGTGTTTATTTTAGTTTTATTTTGTTTTCTTTGCATATTTATAGAGATACTTAGCAATCATATCTATCTCCACATTCACTTTATCACCTGGCTTTAGTTTGTGAAGGTTGGTTACTTTAAGCGTATGAGGTATGAGTGATACTTCAAAATAAGTTTGAGACACTTTTGAAATAGTAAGGGAGACTCCGTTTATAGCAATAGAGCCCTTTAATACCAATAATTTCAAAATATTTTTTGGAGCAATTATTGAAACCACCTTTGAATCCCCTTTAGTATGAATTGATTTCACAGTACCCACTCCGTCCACATGCCCACTTACCATATGGCCATCTAGCACTTCATTTAGTCTGAGGCTTTTCTCTAGGTTTAGTTCATCTTGAACCTTAATCAAACCAATATTCGTTACTTTCAAAGTCTCTCTCATGTAGTCAAAGCTCATTCTAGCTTTAGTCTTACTTACTAAAGTAGAGCAGATGCCGTTTACTGAGATACTTTCTCCGATACTAAGCTTCCATTTGGAAGGAGTAACAATATCGACACGCAAAATAGAATTGTTATTAGAAACAGCAAGGACTTTCTGACGAGCTTTTACAATTCCAGAAAACATTTATTTATCGAGGTTGACTGATTCTTTTATAAAGGCAACATCCTTCTCTATCATCAGTCGAAGCTTTTCGTTATCAGTCTCAAAGAAATCATCTCTTAGTTTGTTTAATATCGTTACCTCTATCACTCTACCATATAGATCACCAGCGAAATCAAGAAGATGCGCTTCAAGAACATCTGGTCTAGGAGTACCAACGTAGACTGCAGCTTTATAATACTTATCCAAGGCGAAAACCTTACCAGCATAAATACCAATAGCCACACCATCGTTTGAAATATTTGCGGTAGGGAAGCCGTGTTCTCTACCCTTCTTGTTACCATCCTTTACCACTCCCTTTACTATCATTTCTTACCCTTTAGAGTATTAATATCTCGCATGAGATTCTCAAGAGTACTTTGAATCCTTTCTACTGTGAGTTTTATTTCCTTATCGCGTTTCTCCTCTTCTGTATCTCCTTCTTCAATATCATCAACATCGTCTTGAATCTCATCGATATCCTCTTGGATTTCATCTACGTCTTCCTGAATCTCGTCCACATCTTCTTGGATTTCATCAATGTCCTCCTGAATCTCATCAATATCCTTACCCACCTCCTCGAGATCCTCAGTGTTTTTGTTCACTGTGTATTGAATGAGTATTGCGAGATAAATCGCCTCAAGGGATACCACAGTAGTAAGAAACAAAAGCATTGATTCAAAATTCACACCAAAGACGGGTGAAAGGAGGCAAATGAAGAAAAACACGCTGTGCGCTACAATGGATGAAGAAGAACCAATCCACCGAGTAAATCCTGTAGCAATGGTCTCAAACCTATTTTTAGGAGTTTTTTGCTTCATTAGTAACAACCACTCTAGCACAAAAGTATTTGCAGTAAAAGGATTTTTGACCTATACTCTTGCCGTGGAACAAGAAGAAGTAAAGCCTCAGGCGAAGGGTAAAGCTCCAGAAACTAGACAGGAACTTACAGCATTCGCATTTGATGTAGGTATGTCAATCGCTATTCCACTAGCACTATTCGCCTTCGGAGGTAGAACATTGGATAAGTATTACGGTACGTCACCAAAGCTTTTGGTTTTAGGACTACTGCTATCACTTATATCAACAACGATAATAATCTGGAAAAAAGTTAAAACATTTTTGTAACATGCACATAGGTATAGCATCAGAAACAATATTTAATATCGGAGAATTCGCAGTCACCAACACCCTTCTGACCTCATGGTTGGTGCTTTTGGTCATACTTGTTCTAGCTTTCATCGTATCTCGCAACATCAAGGCTGTGCCAGGTAGAATCCAGGCACTAACTGAGATAATTCTCGAGAAATTCATGGGATTTATGGAGACATTTGCCGGAAGTAAGGAGTTGGTCCGCAAGTTCTTGCCAGTTGTTGCTACTATATTCTTCTTTGTTCTGTTTTCTAACTGGATGGGTACCCTTCCTGGATTCGAATCAATCGGATTTCATAGGTTTGAAGACGGTCATGAAATTTTCGTTCCATTATTTAGAACAGTAAACTCAGATCTCAATATGACTATTGCTCTAGCATTCATCATAGTCATAGGCTCACACATAGTAGGATTTAGTACAATCGGAGCGAAGCATCACACTGGTAAATTCATAGTAAATCCACTAAAAAGCCCAATAAAGTCATTCGTTGGCTTTCTTGAAATTATCGGTGAGCTATCACGAGTAGTATCTCTATCGTTTCGACTATTCGGTAACATATTCGCAGGTAGCGTACTCATGCTCATTATCTCATTCCTTGCTCCATACATAATCCCTATCCCATTTCTCGGACTTGAAGTATTCGTTGGTTTCATCCAAGCACTGGTTATATCAGTACTTGCTATGATGTTTTTCTCAAGTGCTACCCACGTTCACGAAGAAGAGCACTAAATCACAGAACAAAATCGCTTTCTTGTACAGCTCAAATCAAGACTTTTACTCTTGAAACAAAGGCTTTTCTATAATATAATCCGGGAATAAATGGCCAATTAGGCCTATTATTATTAAATATTATTTATGGAACAAGCACAAAACACAGCAAGTCTAAAGACTATTTCAGCAGCTATCGCTATCGCAGTTGGAGCCCTAGGTCCCGCTATTGGTATCGGTCTACTCGCAGGTAAGGCTATGGAATCAATCGGTCGCAACCCAGAAGCAGCAGGAAAGATCCAGTCTGCGATGATCCTTGCTATCGCCTTCACTGAGGCTATCGCGGTATACGCACTCGTAGTTGCACTTATCATCATGTTCGTTTAACGAACTTAGTTAGACATTCATGGAACTTCTTTCATCACTTGGTATTGAATGGAAATTAATAATTGCCCAGATTGTAAACTTTGG
>CAZCQK010000031.1:3891-5538 GCA_964500855.1 uncultured Candidatus Saccharibacteria bacterium | reverse complement strand
TTGATTAAATAAATCTATAAGAATGAATAAGAAAAATTCTGCATACGATCCAAAAAAGATTGAATCCAAATATCAAAAAGAGTGGTTAAAGAAAAAAACTTTTGCTGTGAAAGAGGGAACCGCCTCCACTAAAGCTACTGCGCGTCAAAGGAAAAAAATGATTCTAGTTGAGTTCCCTTATCCATCAGGTGCAGGGCTTCATATGGGTCACATGCGACCTTTCATCGCTGGCGACCTGGTCTCAAAGTACTACAAGCTAAACGGCCACAACGTCATGTACCCAATAGGATGGGACGCTTTCGGCTTACCTGCAGAGAACTTCGCAATCAAGAACAAAGTCCATCCAAAAGTTTCGACTAATAAGAACATTGCTAACGCAAAGAAGCAGTTAATCTCATGGGGCACAGGATACGACTGGAGTAGAGAAATAAACACAACAGATCCAGATTATTATAAATGGACTCAAAAGATATTTATCGAGTTTTATAAAGCTGGACTTGCTTATGAGAAGTTTGGAGAGATCAATTGGTGCCCAAATGATAAGACTGGGCTTGCTAATGAGGAGGTGGTGGATGGTAAGTGTGAGCGATGTGGAGCAGTAGTTGAGAAGAAGTCTCTAAGGCAGTGGTACCTCAAGATTACAGATTATGCAGAGAAGCTTCTTCAGGGTTTGAAGCATTTACCAGAGTGGCCAAATGCAGTAAAGGTCCAGCAAGAGAATTGGATTGGGAAAAGTGTAGGTGCCCTCGTAAAGTTTCCCGTCACAGATAGTGATAAAGTGATTGATGTGTTTACTACTCGAATCGATACTATTTTCTCGGGAACATTTATTGTACTTGCACCAGAACATAAATTTATAGCTGAGTTTAAGTCTAATATTTCAAACTATAATGAGGTAGAAGACTACATTCAAAGTGTGAGAAACAAAGCAGATATTGACAGGATAGATAAGGAAAACAAAACTGGTGTAGAACTTAAAGGAGTGCTTGTAAAAAATCCTGCTACAGGTGATGAAATGCCTGTTTGGGTGTCTGACTTTGTGCTTGGTTCATACGGTACAGGTGCAGTATTTGCTGATGCTCACGATAAAAGAGATTTTGATATGGCAAAGAAATACAATATCCCACTCAAGGTCTCAATTAAGCCAACTTTAGGAGATATTGAAAAAATAATTTCACTCGAGGAATGTTTTGAAAATGAGGGTGTGTTATTTAATTCGAAACAGTTTGATGGCCTCACATCTGCGGAGGCGCGACCGAGAATTATTACATGGCTCAAAGAAAGAAACTTTGCTGAAGAAAAAGTATCTTACAAGCTTCGAGACTGGGTATTCTCAAGGCAGAGGTACTGGGGAGAGCCGATTCCGCTTATTCACTGTCCTAAGTGTGGGATTGTGCCTGTGCCTGATAAGGAATTACCAGTAAAGCTTCCAGATGTTAAAAACTACGAACCAACAGGAACAGGCGAATCGCCTCTTGCTGCTATCGATAAATGGGTAAACGTAAAGTGCCCGAAGTGTAAAGGTAAGGCGAAACGGGAGACTAACACGATGCCACAATGGGCGGGGAGTTCTTGGTACTGGCTACGCTACATGGATCCAAAAAATAAAAAGGAAATATCAAGCATCAAGAATCAAAAGTATTGGTC
>CAZCQK010000031.1:0-3791 GCA_964500855.1 uncultured Candidatus Saccharibacteria bacterium | reverse complement strand
GATATTGAAAGTTTCTCATTCAATACCGCTGTATCTTCTATGATGATATTCATAAACCAAGTTTATGAAGCGAAAGTAATCACAAAAAGTAGCTTGCTCTCATTTATTACTCTACTTTCTCCATTCGCACCACATATAGCAGAAGAGATGTGGAAACTTAATGGCGGATCAAAATCTGTATTCAATAATAAGTGGCCGAAATGGAAGGAAAGTCTAATAAAGGACGAGAAGGTCACTATCGCAGTATCAGTAAATGGTAAGGTAAGGTCTGAGCTCATGGTCACAAGTGAAGCGACTGATGATGAGGTGACTCAAATGGCCCTTCGTGACAGTAAAGTCATACCTCATATAGAAGGTAGAGAGGTAAAGAAAGTGATAGTGGTCAAAAATAGGTTGGTAAATATTGTTATTTAGGAAATAGTCAAAAAATAGGCAAATGTTGACTTTATTTCATAATAATGATAAAAAGTAACATATAAATTAAAAACACATGGCGAACTTATCATTTAAGCCTAAATTGGTAGTCAAAAAGCTTCTAGCTGTGCTCCCTCAGAGGGGTCGAGACGTCATCATTTCTCGCTACGGATTAGGTACCAGTCCTGCCAAGCTTACACTTGAAGCGATTGGAGATAAGTACGGCATCACTCGAGAGAGAGTCAGGCAGATAGAGAACTCATCAATCGCAAATATCAGAAAGTCTCCTGCATTCAAGTCAGAGCAAGCATCGTTCGACGAGCTTCGCAACTTATTTGATGCTCTTGGAGGAATAATTTCTGAAGAAGATTTCCTTAATCACATCACAACTAAGGATAAGGCTCTCCAGAACTTCGTCCACTTCATGCTCGTTGTTGGTACCCCATTCAAGAAGCTTAAAGAAGATGAAGAATTTCATCACAGGTGGCACGTATCAGATGAGCTTGCTAAGAAAGTAGAGGATTCGCTCCGAAAGCTTTATCGCAATCTCTCTGATGATGAGTTACTTCCAGAAAGCGAGCTCATTAGCCAATTCCTCGAGCACTTGAAGGATGTGTCCGATGAGTATAAGAAAGAGGAAGTGCTACGCAGGTGGCTCTCTATGTCAAAGAAAATTGCTCGTAACCCTCTAGGCGAATGGGGAGTTGCATCTTCTAAGAATGTCCATGTAAAAGGTATTAGAGACTATGCATATCTCGCAATCAGAAAGCATGGCTCTCCAATCCACTTCAAGGAAGTGGCGAAGTCTATCGCTTCTATGTTTGATAAGAAGGCTCACGTAGCAACGACTCACAACGAGCTCATCAAGGATCCTCGGTTCGTACTCGTTGGTAGAGGTCTTTACGCACTTGCTGAGTGGGGCTACCTCTCAGGAGTAGTAAAGGACGTTATTACCAAGGTCCTAGAGAAGCATGGAGCTCTCACCAAGGAAGATGTTATCGATAAGGTGCTCAAAGAACGCTACGTAAAGAAAAACACCATTCTAGTAAACCTTCAAAACAACAAAGCATTCAAAAAAAATAAAGACGGTAAGTACAGTCTAGCAGAATAATCAAATGACCAGAGCAATCTGGTCATTTGATTTTGAGTCTCATATCAAGTAGTCTTCCAGACAGAACAAACAGAAAGGAAGAGATGACAGGTATCAGTGAACTGAATGATCCAAAATTCATTAGGCAAATGACAGCAACCTTACTCAACGAGCTTCGAGACGGCGACCATGAGCTCAAGGGTATAGGCACAATCCTTGTGAACACACCCACACTACTACCGCTCGCTTGCAACATGGTGAGTGTGATGAGTATGGAACTCAATGCAGATTACTTCAGAGTGTCATTTGTTGAGTGTGTTCATGAGGCTTCATGCCTTCGGCTCCCAATTTCATCAAGAGGGGCGACCGTCATCATTCTTGAAACAGATGTTGATGAAGGTGTGATGGATATGTATCGCACAGCGATCGCTTCTGCCAAGGGCACTGTTCACCCAACAGTCCTAATCCTCAGTGATTACAACTAGCTCCTTATGCAGACCCACGATTGTCCCGAGTTTCTCGGGACAGTTTTTGTTTCTGTTATTTTTTATTTGATATATAATTAAGGAATGGAAAATTCAGTTTCTCCATTTGCTTCTGTTTTCGCCAATGCTCTCGCTGGGACTTATGTTCTGATTATTTTTGTTGCTCCTGTGCTTCTTGGGTTCATTTTATTTGAAGCTTATATTGTTTATAAGCGTAATGAATTTATTCACAAGCAGGCAACTACCCTAATTGAAGTAAAGCTCCCTCAAGAGCTTTCGAAGTCTCCGCTTGCTATGGAGTTATTTCTTACAGCACTTTACCAAACCAAGGGCGAAGGTACATGGATAGCAAGACTTGTTCACGGAAAGGTCAGACCATGGTTCTCACTCGAACTCGTCTCTTTAGGAGGAGAAGTAAAGTTTTATATTTGGACATGGTCGTTTTGGAAACAACTCATTGAGAGTCAGTTATATTCTCAATTCCCAAACATCGAGGTTACAGAAGTAGAGGACTATTCTACTAAATTCCACTATGATCCAAACAAGAATGATTTATTTGGTTGCGACTTCATGCTTTCAAAGCCTGACTGTTATCCAATAAAGTCATATGTCGATTATATGCTTGATAAGGACCTTGATGAGGAGAATAAGATTGATCCAATGACTCCTGTGCTTGAATACATGGCTTCACTTAAGCCGGGAGAGCAGGCGTGGTTACAGGTAATAATCCGCGCTCATAAGGCAGAGCTACCAAAGCACGGCGGTAAGTGGCACGAGAAAGTAGATTGGACCGATGGTGCAAAGGCAGAGATAGCAAAAATCAAAACTAAAGATACTCAACAAGTAGAATCCATAAAGCTCACAGGTCTTTCTCTCACACGTGGTGAGAAGGAGCAAATAGAGGCAATAGAACGCAACGTATCGAAGATTCCTTTCGATTGCGGTATTAGGGTTATTTATTCTGCTACCAAAGAAGCTTGGAATGATATAAGTGTGGCCGGTCTTACTGGATCATTCAAACAATATAACGCTGGTCATTTAAATAGTTTCAAGGCCACTCATGCGACCGACTTCGACTATCCATGGCAAGATTGGTCAGGCAAGAAGCTCTTGCATAAGAAGCACCACATGCTTGAACATTATCAACACAGAGCGTTCTTCCACGCACCAAATGCAGGGCATAAGTTCGTAATGAGCACAGAAAGTATTGCCACTATCTATCACTTCCCAGGTCAAGTAGCAACAACAGCCTCACTTAGAAGAGTTGAGGCCAAGAAAGCCGAGCCACCAGCAAATCTACCTATCTAACATGCCTGATCACGAAGTAGAACCAGAAGAGCTTTTAAATCCTCCGGAAAAAAGCATTGATAAAAAGAAAATAATATTTATTTCTTTTGTTTCAGTTATAGTTTTCGCTTTCTTAGCTACTCTCGTTATGTTTTTTGTTAGGCCTATTACCTTTAGGACTCCGATAGACCAAAAAATGGGTGGGGTGGTAGTGGAAATAACTTCCGGTATGAGTGCAGGCGAGATATCAACCAAACTAAAGGATATGGGAATAATCAGATCTAAAACAGCATTTGATATTTTGGTAAAACTCGGAGGAGATTCTAGACGTATTGTTGTTGGTAACTATCTGTTCACCTCGCCGGTTAGCGTTATTGATGCAGAGTCGCGCATCATAAACGGTAGATTTGGTATCAAGACCATGAAAGTAACTTTCCCAGAAGGATTCACTCTAAAGCAAGTAGAGGAGAGGCTTAAAGCAAACCTACCAAATTTCGATATTACTAAATTTCATG
>CAZCQK010000030.1:0-6052 GCA_964500855.1 uncultured Candidatus Saccharibacteria bacterium | reverse complement strand
ATCACCATAAGTACAGCAAGTCCTGCAGCGAGCCCTATACCGAAGTTGTAGAGAGACTTTAGATAGCTTGATATATCGCTATTTGGAGGGCCAACTAGATCTGGATTTGGATTCATTGGTATTGGGGAGAGGGCTGTGTACTGTCCTGCTGCGAGAAGCGGCGAGTACCCTACTAGTATTATTATTAGAGCAAGCGCAAAAACAAAAAACTTAATCTTTGAATTTTTTTGAACTAGTTGCATCTAGAGTGAAATGTTTTTTGATGTTTTCTTAAAATCAATTGTTGTGCCTGACGAAGCATTCTCAGAAAGGCCATTGTTGTTTGTTACTGTTACTCCGATTCTTGATTGACCCTCTAGGTTTTCGCTATTTCTGAAAACCATTTCTCTTTGAGTTGTTGGTACGTTTATCCTGCTACCATTGATTGACCAGTTATATGATAGGTCTTGGTTTATTAAACCACTAACACCAAAGAAATAAGGTATAGCCACGATGCTCCTCTCACTACTATCACCAAAGTTAAACCCACTACTTACTTCCCTGTTCCATAGTACTCCGTAGAGGGGACTATTCTCGTAGACGTTTATTTCTGGATTGGTTGGTGATATGTACGTATAGTCTTCGGCAGTATTACCGTTCTCGATTGATGCCTCTACGTCGAACTTAACAGGTAGAGCGAGCACATCCCCCTTATAACTTATTGATTGGTTACCATAACCAGAGTTATCACCAAGTACTGTGTTATCCTGTCTCCATTTATAAACAACCGATTTTGGACTCACGAGTGTGCCGTCTTGGTCGAGGATGTTTGGCATAGCAACTACCTTTATGCTTTGTTCTGGTATGTACATTGCCTTACCTTTATAGAATGGAGGAGTATATGTGTTTGCTTCCCAGACTATGTCTACGTTTTGGGGATTGATATAGAAAGTTTTGGTGACTGGTCGGCCATTCTTTGGATTGATTGTTGCAACAACGGTTAGAGTTTGGCCTGACTTCGGTGCTATTTGGGTTATTGATCTCTGACCCCTTCCGCTCTCAAGCTCCTTACCATCTACTGTCCACGCTATGCTCGCGTTGTTTAGATCTGTGCCGTAGGCTTCGAGTGAGATTTTGACGCTCTCTCCTGCCTTAGGATATGCGGGGGTCATTGTGCCGTCCACCTGCTCTTCTAGATCTGGGATTTGGGTTGGGATTGGTAGATCAGATGCGCTTAACGCGAGGCACTGGTTAACATTCGCAAGAATTATGATGAAGCTTGCTAAGCTAAGCAGCCATCCTCTCTTCATCATTGGTATTGTTTTGTTGGAATGCATTTGTTGCATCTATTACGTTACTTGGTTGATTTAATTTCCTACTTCTCTGTGCTTCAATTTTCGCCTGTCTTGCTGAATCATAGGAGTTTATAATGCTAT
Source organism: uncultured Candidatus Saccharibacteria bacterium (assembly GCA_964500855.1). Lineage (GTDB taxonomy): Bacteria > Patescibacteriota > Minisyncoccia > Phycocordibacterales > CAIRYW01 > JAQBQZ01. The sequence goes on along the minus strand of CAZCQK010000030.1, from coordinate 4,637 downwards.
TCATTTTATTTCTCACCATACCTTTAGGTGCGATTGAGGAAGCACTTTTCACTCCTTTCATTATAACATTACTTGCTCCTTTAAGTGTACGCATATCCTTCTCGTTAAGCATCTCTTTTAACTTAGCAGGATTTTTAGACGCAAGACCGGTATTGTCTAACTTTTTTAATACGGTAATCCTGTCTTCTAGTGTGGCCATAATCATTACCGCAGCAACATCAGCAGTCCACAGTGGAAATTCTTTAACAACAGGCACAAATTCTAGTAACCCAAGAGCGAAGAAAACAAAAGCCCTTGTTCTTGTGAAGTTAATTTTGAGAAAAAATCTAAATATTATCCAAAGCAAAACTAGTATTAAAGGGTCAATGACGAAGTCATCAACAAGGTCGCTAACACCAGCTGTCACCCACTCAAGTATTGCTTGGGCTATGTCTATTGATATAGCAAAGGTCAATAAAATTATTGCCCAGCTCCATGTTACCCTGTAACGTCCTTTCATCTTTGTTCGTAGACCTCTTCTCTCTCACGCTTCGCAGCTTTGATAGCAAGCACCTGAGAAGGGTCTGATGTTATTATTTGGTCTTCTGTGTAACTTGCGATTATTTTGATTGCTACGTGCTTGAGACCGGCGAAGAATATTCCTTCTCCTACGTCAGATTCGAGTAGTAGATACTTCTCTTCGTCGGTTAGGTTGAAAGTTTTTTGGATTATATCTATTGATGATGGAGACTGCTTGAGGAGAAGCTGTATTGATGAGTTGGTAATAATCGGTGCACCATAAGGACTTTTGAGGAAGTCTTCTACGTCTTGGGTGATTGTTGCGAGGCCGAGGAAGTATTTACGACCTCTTTTCGCAAGTGATAGTAGGAAGGATGCTGTATCCTCACTTTTCATCATGAACCATGCCTCATCAATAACCATAAGTCTTTTCTTGAGTTTCTCACGTATAGCATTCCATACGTGGTGCATCACGATATACATAGCCACAGGCTTGAGCTCGTCCTCCATATCTCTAAGTGAGAATGTGACGAATTTTTTCTCGATATCTACGTTGGTTGGTCTGTTGATGAATCCTGCCCAAGTACCCTTGGTATATTTCTCAAGTCTTTGGACTAGTGACTCCCCTCCTTCCATACCAGCAAGTACCAATTCGAAGTCAGAAAGTAGTGGTGGTTCTGCGTTAGTGAAGTCTGCATCAGCGGTAATATCCTTTAGCGCATAGGTCTCGGTAATAGCACGGTCTATTAGCGCATCTTCTTCTGGAGTAAGCCCTCCGAGCATCAATCTAAATAGTCCAACAAGGTTGATGATGTTAGACCTGAGGACGTCTCCAGGTGACTCATCTTCGCGAGGCTTAGGGAGATCAAATGGATTGATGTGGTGTTCTGAGGTTAGTGAGATGTTGAAGTATCTACCGCCTGTGGCTTCAGCTAGGTATTCGTATTCGCGTTCAGGGTCAATAACGATAACGTCAGTATCAAACATGAGTGATCTTAGGATTTCGAGCTTTGAGCAATAACTTTTACCCGCACCTGCCTTGGCGAATGTTACGGAGTTATAGTTCTCAAGTGAGAACCTATCGAATAGGATGAGAGATGAGTTGTGACGGTTGATACCGTATAGTATCCCCTTATCTGATGTGAGGTCGAATGAGATAAATGGGAACAGTGATGAGAGAGGTGATGAATTAAGCTTGGAGTGGACTTCCAGTTCGTCTGTTGCTATCGGTAGTACTGATCTAAAGCCCTGCTCCTGCTGGAAGAGGGCTGGCTTGATGTAGACGAGCTTTGCTTCGAGGATGGATTTAATCTCAGACTCAATCTTATCGAGTTCTTCGACTGTGTTACCGTATATGGTGAGATATAGTCCCACTTCGAATATTCTTTCCTGAGCTTGCTGAAGTTGATCACGCAGTTGCTCCAAGTCTTGATAAGCAGTGTCCAAAACAGGATCTCTAACTAGCCCTTTCTCCTGTCTCATTGTTATCTGGCTTTGGACCTCGGCTACCTTTTTTTGGAATTGGCGTAGTATTTGGGCCGTGTCTATCGGGTGGACGAATATGGATATATCAAATATTCGATCTAAGTTGATGATAGGAGCAAACCAGCTTTCAGTAAGAAATCTTGGATATGAAATAACAAAGAAAGTTCTAGCAATCTTATCCCCCAAGTTAAGCTCACGAGGCGAAATCTTCAAAGCGGATGGAGCGATGACGTCCTTTAGCTCAAGAACTCCAGATTCGTAAATCTCTTGAGGCAGAATCGCTGTTACAGGGTCTTGCTTCCCTTCTTCCTTTTTGTTGAATAGATTAGAAATGAAAGACATGTTCAAAACTTCAATACTTTACTCCACTATAATAACACGAAGTTAAATAATAACGCTGTTACTTACCCATTACTTCGGAGAGGTTGATTGGTTTCTCGGTATCTCCTGGGTTGAAGAGCTTGTAGTAGAGCTCTACTAATTCTTCTGTGCCAAGCGGGATGGCTCGTATACCAAGTCGAGTAAGGCCTGCCATCACTACTTCAATCCTTTGGAGCAATTGAGTCCTGTTCTCTTCGAAGGTCTCACTCCTCTCTTTGCTCGCTTGCTCGGTCTTACCGAGTATTGATGAAAGTACACTCTTCTTGGTCTGGATGATTGCGGGTATGTAAGGCACGACTATGAAGAAGCTCTTGGTCATAATATTTACTGAGTCGGTGAAACTCTTGATGAATTCTATGTATTCCTTGGTTTGGACTTGGAGGAGCTCGTTTTGCTGTTCTTTGCGGACGTTTTCGAGAAGGGCTATGTAGGGACGGATATCTAGTCTTCTAGATTCGGTGAATATCTGGATGGAAAAGTTGATTGAGTTAAGGAAGTTTTGGAACTGGTAGATGATAGCATTCTGCTCCTCAACACTCTTAAGAGCGAAGTTGATTGATGAGGTAAGTACCACTCCTCGGAGGCTGTCATCTTTAAGTACCACTACTCCATCACGGATCTCTTTGATTGGTACGAAGTCTTGTGAATTCTTGCTACTATCAGCCATTTACTCTAGTGAATTATTAATGTTTGTATTATCTCCTGTTTTACTCGAACAATAAAGGAATAACTACTGGTATATATTCTGACGCTTTGGGAGCTTGTCAGCTATGTTCTCTGGTAATCCTGTGAATGCTGGGATATCTCCATCCGCTTCCCCTCTTGATATTAGGCCCTTTGAATCCTTGGAGTATATTGTTTCGTTTATATCAAGGGACCATGTTAGGTCTCGGAGCTTTGAATCAGAAAGCTTTGGTACGTAGACTGCACCTTTAGGCATTACTGCTATTTCTTCTGCTGTTGGAGGACGCTCTCTCTTCTTCCATATATATAGCTTGTAACCTAGGAAGTACCTTACTGCTGATTCTACTGCGTCTATGAATGGTCGGTTGTTAACCTTATAGAAAGCCAGAGCAAATGAGAACGAACCCAGGGGTAATATTATAAGGAAAGAGAAGGGTGAGGGTATGAATCTGTAAGCGAGGAAGCACATAGCAGATCCACCAGCAACGTATGCAAACTGCTTGAACGTAAGCGGTCCAAATATCTTATCCTCTACCTCAATGAATTGTGGAACCTGGTACTCCATAAAGAAGCTTAAAGCTTTTAGCTTAGGGCTTAGGGTTAATTTTTGAAGATTTTAATTTTATTAACATAGCTCTGAGCATCATAGAAATTTCTGATATCAAAATCTCAGCTCTATTATATTCCAAATTTCTTCCAATAGATAATTTTTTGAGAACAGTAATTTGGGTCCCCTTCAAGCCCTAAGCTTCTCTTAGTTTATCGGTTCTCTGTATGGGTCGGTGGCGTATTGTTTTACTTCTTGCTTTGGTGAGGATGCTTCGCTTGGAGTATTTGATGGTGCTTCAGGTGCTACCGCTTTCGCTTCAGGTACTTCAACTTTTGACTCAAACATATCGCGCTTCGGCATGACCATTGCCTTAGAAAGCTTCATTTCTGCAAGCCTATCTAATGAACCGAGAGTTGATTTGGTTTCTGGTTGAGTTGTTGTTGGCTCCTTTTCTACTGCCTTACTTTCTATTTTATCCCCCAGTGCTATCTCCTCGTGGTACTCTTCGATTGCTGTTACTGGAGAAGGTTCCTTTACTTCGACTTTCACTTCTTTATGCTCTACCTTTACTTCTGGTACCGCTATTTTAATTTCTGTTGGCTGACTGAGTATTATACGTGGCTTTGCGATAACAGGGCTCTCAATCTCCTTGAGTAGTAGATCCTTATCAAGGTTCATATGATCATCCTCTTCTTCTGTTATTTGGACTAGAGAGCTCGATGGCTTGTTAGGGGCTTTATCGCCGTAGAGGGCAATCATGCTTGATTTGATTGGTCTAAATACGTTCTCGTCTATATCTCGGGCTAGTATTGATGCGTCTATTGGAGAGATTGAGAGTTCCTTCTGGATCTCTGCGACGAAGTTCTTGGAGGCAATAATACCCATCATCACGTCGAATGCTATATCAGTCATCACTCCTATCTGATCTATTTGGAGACTATGCTTCTGCCCTATCTTCCATAAGTGGTTGGTGGTCTCAGAAGAAGCAACAACATCCTTAATCTCAGGTGGAAGTTTATAGAATATTTCTACGTATTGA
>CAZCQK010000029.1:0-6222 GCA_964500855.1 uncultured Candidatus Saccharibacteria bacterium | reverse complement strand
GTAGCGCGAGAAATGAAAAAGCCGTGTATCATAGGTACTAAAATAGCAACAAAAGTATTAAAGGATGGAGACTTGGTCGAAGTGGACGCAGAGAATGGGGTGGTGAGGGTAATTAAACATGCATAAATGAAGAATAAATTGGATTTGTATAAATTAATAGCATCAAAAAAATGGCAATTTGGCTATGAGCGCAAAATGACATACCAAAAGATGCGTCTTTTTCAGTATGCCTATCAAAATGATATTCCAAAACTATTTGGTCTCACATTTGATATGGCTCTTTATAGAGTTAGTGATTGCACATCCTCAGAGTATTTTCTTATAGATTATTATAATAAATTAGTTTCAAATATAGAATCAAAACTTTCCGATAAGTCCTCTACGAAGTTCATTTTAAGAATCTCGAACATTATAAAAGATAGCTATAAAAAATCTGTTCCTATTGTGGATAATATGCCAATATCCTACAGCACCTATTCTAATAGTGACTTGAAGAAATCTTATAAGGAATTCTGTAACATGGAGAAAAAAATGTCACTTCCTATTTGGCTTCTATTCATGACTTTTGAGGATCCTATGACATGTGCCATGAAAAAAGCTCTCATGGAGAGGTTTGGGAATGTTGAGAAGGTAAAAGAAGTTCTATCTACAATTTCTTTAACTAGTAAAGTAACTCCTATTGATGCATATAATCTGGATCTTTTAAAAATTGCTTTGCAGCCAAAGAGTGGGCAAAACAAACTCCTTGATAAATTTGCTAAGAAATATGTCTCTTGGGGGCAATATGATGTGAATTATGAAGAAGCGAGTCTTGATATCCATAGAGAAAATTTAAATAAGCTTTTAAAAACTGATGTTAGAAAATCAATTTTTGAGATTAAAAATAAGTATAAAAATCAGATCAAGAATATAAAGCTTGTTTTAAAAGAATGGAGAAGTGATAAATATATATCTGCACTGCTCGAGCTTTATGCATGCTACGCTAATTATAAGGATTGGAAAAGTTTTTGGCGAGAGCAAAGTTCTCATAAGTTAAAGTTTCTTTTGAAAGAGATTGCCTTAAGAACTTCTATTGGTGAGAGTCAGATCCCTTTTCTACTTGAGCACGAAATTGAAGATGCTTTAAATGATAAGTTAAATGTTTCAATTGATGAAATAAAGTTAAGAATGAAAAATTCTGCATTTATATATATTAAAAATAATTTACGAGTAATTACTAATTCTGAAATATTAAATAAAATAGATTCTGTAATAAATGTTAGAAATTCTACTATCACAGGAACATCTGCATTTAAGGGAAAATCAACAGGTATCGTTCGTATAGTAATAAGCAGTAGTGACCTTGGGAAAGTGAATGTTGGAGATATTTTGGTTACAAGTACTACGCGTCCAGATTACGTACCTATAATGCAAAAAGCTGCAGCTTTTATAACAAATGAGGGTGGTCTTTTGAGTCATGCAGCGATTATGGCACGAGAGCTAAAAAAACCGTGTATCATAGGTACCAAGATAGCGACTAAGGTCCTTAAGGATGGAGACATGGTGGAGGTGGACGCGGAGAAGGGGGTTGTGACTCTTATAAAGAGAGCCTGACCTGTTTCTGGAAAAAAAGACCATTTTTTGCTAGGATAGTTGGATGTTAAAGGAGCAAGCTAAATCAAACTGGAAGCAGGTTGTAAAATACTATTGGATGCATGCAAAGAAGTACAAACCCCTTCTTGTTATTACTTATGTCTCATATACCTTAGGAACCATATTTGATAATGTGGTCGTTCCTTTTTTATATAGAAATATCATAGACGCAATAACAAATTATACGTCTATACATGGCGATACAGGTATTCTTACACCCTTATTGTTTCAAAATCATATAATGAGTTATGTTGGGGCTATTGTATCTGTGTTACTCATCATTCGTGTTTGTTACAGTGTAGGAGATTATTCTATGTCTTACTATCAAGTTAAGGCACTTAGGGACGCAAGTAATTTTGCATTTAGTAGAATGATTAAGCACTCGTATCAATTTTTTGTTAATTCTTTTGCTGGAAGTTTGGTAAAGAAAGCAGGGAGATATGTTTACGGATTCGAAGATGTGAATGATATTTTTATGTACAGTGTCTGGCTCCAGGTGGTCAAGCTTGTGAGTGTTTATATTGTTTTGTTTATCATTGCACCATATATTGCGTGGTTGTTTTTGGTATGGTCGTTACTTTTCATTTTGATGTCATATTATCTAGCCCATAAGAGAATTGCTTTCGATATATTGGAAGCAAGTGCAGATTCCAAAACTACTGGTCGGATTGCAGATGTTTTCTCAGGGGTTTTAAATCTTAAAATGTTTTCTTCATCTGTTAGAGAAAAAGTCTCTTTTGACGGTGTTGTAAAGGAGCAAATGGATACAAAAATAAATGCTTGGAATTTTCAAAATTTTGGATATCTACTACAGGGAGTTGTTGTAACCTGGCTTGGTATAGTGTCACTCTATGTATCTGTTTCATTATGGTTTGATGGTTTGATTACTATAGGTACTGTGGTTCTGGTGTATAGTTATTCCAACACGATTTTTGATAGTGTTTGGAACTTGGGTAAACAGATGTCTAGACTCTCAAAGACATTTTCTAACTCTGCGGAAATGGTAGATATTATTGATGAACCAATCGAAATACTTGATCCTAAAAATCCAGAGGTATCGAGAATTAAAGACGGAGAGATAAGCTTCGAGAATGTTGAATTCTTTTATAAACAAAGTAAAAAAATATTCAGTAACTTTAACCTCAAAATAAATGCCGGAGAAAAGATTGGTATAGTTGGTACTTCTGGAGCCGGTAAGACTACTATCACCAAGCTTCTCCTTCGGTTTGCGGATGTGAATGATGGGTCAATCAAGATTGATGGTCAGGATATCCGAGCCCTTACTCAGGATGATTTGCGAGACGCTATCGCTTATGTGCCTCAGGATCCGATATTGTTCCATAGGACTCTGGCCGAAAACATCGCTTATGCTAAACCAAAGGCAACAAAAAAAGAGATAGAAGACGCGGCCAAACTCGCTCATGCTCATGAATTCATCGCAGGTCTCTCTCATGGTTATGAGACTTTGGTTGGTGAGAGAGGTATAAAGCTCTCGGGTGGCGAGAGGCAGAGGGTGGCTATCGCTAGAGCAATACTTAAGAACGCACCTGTTTTGATCCTAGATGAAGCTACTAGTTCACTTGATTCGGTCTCAGAGACTCATATCAAAGAAGCGCTAGATACCTTGATGCAGGGGCGTACGACTATCGTAGTCGCGCATAGGCTATCTACCATTGAGAAGATGGATAGGATAATTGTGATGGAGAAGGGAAAGATAGTTGAGGAAGGTAGCCATAAGGAATTGATAGCAAAGAAAGGTGTCTACAATAATTTCTGGAAGCATCAAAATCAGGGGTTTATAGGGGAGGAATAAGGAGGGGTAGTTAAGGAGGAGATTAGTTTCGCGACTATGCAGTTTTTGCTATACTGCATGATATGGCCAAGATATCAATATTCGGGTTAGCAGGTACAGGTAAAACAACTGCCGGAAGACTCCTTGCGGAGAAGGTATCTTATCGTTATATCTCAACAGGTAACATGTTCCGCGATAAGGCTCTATCTATGGGGATTACTCTCCAGGAGCTTGAGAAAATCTCAAACGACAATCCAAACTTTGATAAGGATCTCGATAAGCAGACTGAGGATTTTGGTAAATCTAATGACGACTTTGTGATTGAGAGTAGGTTGGCGTGGCACTTTGTACCGGATTCATTCAAGATTAAATTAGATTGCGACTTTGATGTGAGAATCGGCAGGATAGCAAAGAGAGAAGGTAAGGACTTTGAGAAAGTTAAATCAGAAACAATGGAAAGGGAGTCTCTTATCAGAGAGAGGTATAAGGCGTATTATGGCATTCAGGATTTCGAGAATGATTCTAACTTTGATTTCATAATAGATACCACAAGTATTATGCCGGATGAGATTGTTCAAAATATTATTAATGTGCTCAAGGAGAAGAATTTATTAACTAATTAAATTTTATGGATAACCAAGTTGTTGTTAGCAAGGAGAGTGGTAAGCCTTACGTGCTTAGCTCAAGTATCATAGCAGGAGCATTTATCATCTCTGCCATTATCGCAGGAGTAACCTTCTACGAGATTAGGGCGAATGATAATGTGATCACTTCGACAGGATCAGCAAAGAAGTCGGTGGTAGCTGATAGTGGTAAGTGGGTTGTGGTAATAAACAGATCAATCAAGGCTTCTGGAGTAAAGGAAGGGTATAGAGCGATGGACGCTGATACCAAGCTTGCAACACAGTTTATTCAAAGCAAAGGATTTAAGCCTGAGGACTTCACTATCTCACCAATATTTATGAGTGAGGATTATAGTTATAACAGCAATAATCAAGCTGGTGAGAAGCATTATATCTTGACTGAGACAATTACTGTATCATCGTCTGATGTTTCAAAGATTACTGACATATCAAAGTCGGTAAGTGATCTAGCTTCAAGTGGCGCACTCATTTCTACTCAATCACTTGAGTACTATTACTCAAAGCTACCAGAACTCCGAGTCTCACTTCTTGGGGACGCTATTGCTGATGCTAAGGCTAGAGCTTCAAAGCTCGCGTCTTATGGAGGCGCTTCTATCGGAAAGCTTAAGGGTGCATCAAGTGGAGTAGTCCAAGTGACAGCACCGAATTCGGTTGATGTGTCTGATTATGGATCTTATGATACTTCATCAATAAACAAGGATGTGATGCTCACAGTAAAGGCAACATTCTCGCTAAACTAAATGCAAAATAAAGTAGCAAATTCAATTGGACTTTTCTTCTTGTTACTCGCACTTGTCACCCTGTTTGATAATCCTGTTATTGGCCAGAATGGTTACTTCTATGCTGATTTCAGTCAGAATCTAATCCATCTTATTACGGGAGTATCTATTATTGTGGTTGCGGAGAAGTTCTATTATCTCTACCCGAAGCTTCTCCGATTCTGGGGAGCATTCTACTTGAGCTTCGCGGTCTTGGGATCTGTACTCGTAGGATATTCTAGGTACGGCCATATGCTTGAGGTCATTACTGTAAATGGCCAGGATCATATTCTTCATATGATTTTGGGGTTAATACTTATTACTCTTGGCACAAGTTCGGTAAGGATGCCACTTAGTGCTGAGGATAATTCTGATTATCATTTAGATATACACTCATGAACTATATATTTAGAAATTTTGTTTTGCTTATTGTTATTGCGACTGCGACAGGGTGGTTTCTTGAAGTTAAGATTGGGCAAGCGGTCTCTGATATTGATCAGATTTCTTCTTCGGTTGCGTCTAAGATCAATTCGAGAATTAATGCCCAGTCTTCATTAGACTAAGAATTTAGCCTAAGGTATAATTATGCTATGGATACATTAGCAAAGTCAGATGCTTTCTTTTTTATTACTTCTGTTTGCGTTTCTCTTGTGACGATTGTGATTCTTGTGATTGGGGCGTATCTCTTTGGTATTGTTGCGGATATTAAATATATTGTGAGAAAGGCCAAGGCAAGCACAGACGAAATCACAAATGATATCCACGAAATTCGCGAAACTCTCAAGGATAAGGGTAGTGCTATTGGCGCTATCCTTTCTAGCTTCTTTGCCTTCCGATCTAGGAAGAAGCGTAAGAAGGAGAGTGAGAATTAGTATTAATAGTTAGTAAAAACAGTATGGCAAGCAAAAAATCATCAGGTAATGGATTAGCGGCAGCAGCAGGTATCGCGGGAGTAGTAGCAGCGGCAGCGGGCGCTTATTTCCTTTATGGTACTAAGGAGGGTGCCAAGACTAAGAAGAAGATTAAAGGTTGGGCTCTAAAGGCTAAGGGAGAAGTCCTCGAGAAGCTTGAGAAGATGAAGGATGTTTCTGAGGAATCATATAATGGAGCAGTGGCATCTGTTATGGATAAGTATGCGAAAGTTATGAAGGAGCATGGCGATGATGTAGCTATGGTCAAGAAAGAACTTCACGGATATTGGAATCATTTGAAGAAGCATCTCAAGGCTTCTTCAGCAAAGGCGCCAAAGAAAGGTAAGAAGGTGTAATAATGGCTTTGGTTATTGACTACTGCTATATAATGTGGTAGTATTAATGACAGTTCCTTAACAAGAAATCACTGATTGAGACTAGCTTTTTGAGCCTTACTTTTAAGACCTAAAAAGCTAGTCTCAATC
>CAZCQK010000028.1:0-6526 GCA_964500855.1 uncultured Candidatus Saccharibacteria bacterium | reverse complement strand
GAGAGAGAGAGAGAGAGAGAGCTTGCCCTCTTTCCAAGAAAAGGCATTCCGATAGGAAATTTGACTTCCCAGCTTTTCGCGAATATCTATATGAATGAATTTGACCAATTCGTTAAGCATAATTTGAAGATAAAAAATTACATCCGCTACACGGACGATTTTCTCATTATATCTGAAGATCCTGATTATTTAAAAAGTCTCTTACAGCCCATTGAACATTTTTTATCAGAACACCTAAAGCTACGTCTTCATCCAAATAAGATTACGATAAGAAAATCTCATCAAGGTGTAGATTTCTTAGGATGTGTGAACTTTCCACATTATCGACTTCTCCGTACCAAAACTAGAAAGAGGATTTTTAGGAAAATAAAGACAAAAATTGAGGAGCATAAATCTGGACGTCTTTCTGACACTGCCCTTAATGGAGCATTACAATCGTACTTAGGAGTTTTATCGCATGGAAGCGAATATGTCACATCTGAAAATTTAAAAAATCAGTTTTGGTTTTGGTTGAAAAAGTAGAATTTAAAAATATTGATTGGTAAGAGTTAACAAGAGTGATTGACTAATTTGGTATTGTTCGTATTCTAGGCAGAGAAAGGTCAGGTCAAACAGCCTGAGGTAAGTTATGCCAATAAAAGGAAAGAAGAAAAGGGCAAAGAAGCGCACCCGGCGCCTTGTGAAGCCTCGAAACCGTTTGGCCAGTATGGTCACCGCAATGCGTAAACTGGGTGAGAAGCTGGGCAGGATGGATGACTATCAAGTCATCAGGCTCGACCAGGAATACAAGGGTGTGGTTGTGACCTACGCACTCGCGCCGAAGATGATTCATTTCGAGGCCGGGGACTGGAAGTGTTCGTTCGTCATCCGAGTTCTCTTTGGCCGAGAGGTCAAAAGGCTCGTCTGCTCATTTGAGGCGGGCCAGGTGGAAATCGTCGGATGAGAAAACAAGCCCCGTGCGCGATGCGCACGGGGCTTGGTCTTTATGTCTTTCTGTGACCTTAGACTCCGAGGATTACAGGAATAACGAGAGGACGCTTGGCAGTCTTTTGGAATAGGAATCTGCTTAGGTTATCTGTTACCACATCCTTCACGAAATCAAAGTTGATTGGATGTTGACCCTCAGTATTATCTTCGATTGTTTTCTTGATGATTATTCGAGCTTGTCTTAATAGCTCTTGGTTTTCTCGGAGGTACACGAACCCTCTTGAGATTATGTCTGGGGACTTCTTTAGCTTACCGTTTTGGGTATTCACGCTTGCGATGATGACGAACATTCCATCTTGAGCAAGCATCTGTCTATCTCGTAGTACCACTTCCTGCATGTCACCTACTGCGAATCCGTCTACCATCACAGGGTTTGATGGAGCCTTCTCCTTTAGCATTTTAATCTTATCTCCGTTTTCAATCTCAATTAGTGATCCATCATCTGGGATTATGATGTGGTCTTCTGGCATGCCTAGTCCTTCTGCTAGCTCCGCATGAAGTCGTAGCATGTAGTGAGTACCGTGGATTGGGATGAAGAACTTAGGCTTTAGTCTATTGTGAAGCCACTCTATCTCACCTCGGTTACCGTGACCTGTTGAGTGGATAAACACTTCGCTTGTTCGGTAGTGGACGATTTTGGCACCTCTTCTTGCGATATTATCTTTCATGGTCTGCACCGCCCGCTCATTACCTGGGATGATTGATGAAGAGAGTACGACTGTATCATTCTTGCCGAGCTGGATTGTTTTGTGACTTTTGTTAGCTAGTCGTGTGAGAGCGGCGAACTCATCTCCTTGAGCACCAGTTGCTAGTATCACGATCCTGTCAGGAGGATAGTTGTGAATCTCGGTTGCTGGGATGATGGTGTCCTTCTTGAGCTCAAGGATACCTGCCTCGCGACAGATATCGACGTTATTACGCATTGAGCGACCCTCGATAACTACCTTCTTATTAAATCTCTCACATGCTTCTACAATCTTAGCGATTCGAAGTACGTGGGATGCGAACATGCTCACGATGAGTCTGGTCTTAGTAGTTCTTACTATCTCTTCGAGGTTCTCATGGACCAATGCTTCTGGAGTTGAGAATCCTGGGTTCTCAATGTTGGTCGAGTCAGTCATGAGAAGGAGAGTAGGCTCCTTGGCTAGCTCGTCGTAGTTTAGAAGTTCGGTTTCACTTGGGATACCGTCTGTGTGCTCAAGCTTGTAGTCTCCTGGGTTTACGATGTTACCCCATGGAGTCTTGAGAGCCACACCAAGACAGTCGGGAATAGAGTGAGTTACTCCGAAGAACTTTACCTTCATCTCTCCGAGAGTAATGGTCTCATTCTTATCTACTATCTTGAAATCAATCGGCGGAAAATGTGGAAACTCAGCCTGACGCTTCTTAATCATGAGAGCTGTTAGGTTTCTCGTGTAGAGAGGAGGATTACCAAGTCGTGGCATTACGTAAGGGATACCACCTATGTGGTCTAGGTGACCGTGGGTGATTATTACTGCACGGATCTTATCCTTTCTCTCCTCTAGATACTTGGTATTAGGAAGGATGTAATCGATTCCTGGGGTGTCTTCATCCTTGAATGATAGACCAATATCAATAACGATTATGTCATCTCGCCACTCGATGGCTGTCATGTTCTTACCAATCTCTTCTACTCCACCAAGGGGAATGATACGAATATTTTCTCCAGCTCTCGGTATATGGAGAGTTGTTTTTGGAGCATCCTTTGGTTCTTCTCTATGCTCTGGTGGACGAGGTCTCTCCATGCGACGAGCGTGGTTGTGGGCACCGTGTCCATGAGGCTTCTGACCGAACTGGCGTCGCTTGTGGTGCCTTTGACCTGCTCTCTCAAGCCCTTGCTCTGGTGAGAACGGTCTTGATCTCCTGCGAGGAGCGTTAGTGTTATCTTGTTGTGTACTAGGACTTGCCATTAGAGCCTTGGATTCAAACTTGCTGTCATGCGGAGTATCCTTGTGGACTACTCGAGTATCCATTGGTCTTTGCGGTATTCTTTTTTTGTGATTGTTTTGTGGGTTCATTGTTTTTAATTAGTTTTTATCCAAGGTAGTTTCCAAACATGTTCAGTTTCTATGTACCACTTTGAGATGTTTGAGAATCTTTCAGATGAGCTAGTAATTCCATAAATCTTTACTCCGTGAACTGACTTAGGTAAAACATAGATAAGGTCAGGTGAATAAAGGAATATTGCTGGTATATCGTTTGATATTTCGTTTTCGAATGATTGATAATATTTCTGTCTCTTTGCGCTATCGCTTGCTGATCTTGCGTCTGCTAATGCTTTATCTGCTTTAGCGTTTGCGTATCCTGCTATGTTTAATCCTGGATAGTTACGTTCTGATGATGCCCAGAATGGATAGAGGTCTACGTCTCTGCCGATTGCTTCACCGAATAGTAGGGTATCGAACTGTCTTGGGATTATTACGTTTTGTTCTAGATCTGAGCTATCGAATACTTTGATTGTGACCTTGGCGCCTATGCTCTGCCACGCGTCTTTGATTATTTCTGCTGTGGCCTTGAGCTCTGGTACGTCAGGGACTGAGAGTGAGAGTGTTAGGGTTTGAGTACCTCCTGATTTTGATGATTTGGTTAGGACGTTTGTTGTTGATCCTACTGACCATCCGTTTTTGCTTAGTAGAGTCTTGGCCTCCTCGATACCTTGCTCATCACTTTCTTCATCTGCTTTTATTCCTGATAGGCCTCCGAGAAGCGGACTCTCTATAGGTGTGGCGTAGCCTTGCATTACTTCTTTGATGATTTTTTCTTTTGGAGTTGCGAGCTTTAGTGCTTTGCGGATTGTCTGATCTGCGAGTACCTTGGATTGATTTTGATTGAAGAAGACCGCGTAATCTCTTGGTAGAGGAGTCTTCTCAATTGATATTTTTGATTTATCTAATTTAAGAGCGCTTTGAGGAGAGATGGAGCTCATGCTGTCTATCTCACCTTTCTCAAAACCTTGAATTAGATTTTCTTCGTTGGTATAGAAATACGCAAATACGTTTGCTATGTATGGTGTGCCAAGTGCGTAATCGCTAAACGGTACTAGATGATAGTATTCTGGTAGTCCTGCGCTGTTACGCTTTATTTCCTTTATCTTATATGGACCAGAACCTACTGGCTCTATATTAAATTCGCTAAATAGAAATGCATCAGACCCAACATTCTTCCAGATATGCATAGGAAGAATACCCAAGGTGGTGTTCTCTATAAATGGAGCGTAAGGCTTCTTTAGGGTGAAGACTACTGTCTTATCGTTTTCGGCTTTGACTGTGATGCCATCCCAGTTGGCCCCTAGAGGACTCTTGATTATTGGATCTGTTACTTTCTTTACTGTGAATTCTACATCACTTGCAGTAAGTGGAGTGCCATCATGGAAATAAAGCTTATCCTTTAAAGTAAAAGTGTATGTTAGGCCATCATCTGATACCTTATAATCCTTGGCCAAGTCTGGGATTAGAGTGCCATTCTCTCCGACTTTCATTAGTCCTGAGTATATGAGGTTTGATAAGTCTCTACCTGAATCAGTAACAGGAAGTAGGGGGTTAATAGATCGGGGATAACCAACAACACCCTCTCGAAGTACTCCACCTTGGATAGGGACTTCAATTGCGAGTGCGTTACTAGCATGCTTTAGAAGTATGAGAGCGTTCGCAACCATCAAAGCAGAAAGGATGCCGAGAATTATTTTCTCAGACACGCTCATTCTATCTATGAGTTCTAATAGTCTAGTCTTGAGACCTTTTAATCTTGTTTTGGGACTCATTTTAAGAGTTTGGTTAGCGTAGGAAGATTGTGGCAGCAACAAAGAGGATAGCAACAACGATGGTTGTTACGAATATAACCTTCTCTGGTCCACGGCGAGTGTGAGCATTGCTACCTAGTGAGTCTCCTCCGAATGCTGCGCCTACTGACGCATCTGATTGCTGGAGAAGTACGAGGCCTACTAACACAACTGCGAGAATAATCTGGATATAAGGGTAGAAAGATACCATTGAAATTTGATTAATTATTGTTACTTCGGTTAAGTGCGAAGTTCTTAACCTCTATAAGACGCGCTAGACTAGCGTTTTATTGAGGAGAATTACGTTGAGGGCATTATAGCATAAAGTAGTTCTATGGCAAATTTGGGTGCCTTACGCTGATATTGCCAAAAGGCAGTTATTCTGTATAATGGCGTACTATATGAAGAAAGACATACATCCAGCAGGATATCAGCAAGTAGTATTCGAGGACACGTCAACCGGCGCTAAGTTCCTCATTGCTTCTGCTGTTGCTACTAAAGAAACAACAACATTTGAAGGTAAGGAGTACCCTCTATACCATGTTGAAATCTCTAGCGCATCTCATCCTTTCTATACTAATACTGAGACTCTCCTAGACACAGCAGGACGTGTTGAGAAGTTTAAGAATCGAGCTTCAAAGTCAAAGAAGTAGATGAATGAAAGCCCCGCGCTCCGCGCGGGGCTTTCTGCTGTATAATAAAGACATGTTTGATTTAGAAAAATACAAATCAAATAACAAAACCAGATTCCTTGCTGAGGATTATGATCGACTGCTCAAAGAAGAGCAGGAGATTGTTAGTCTTGCCGAAAGTGATCCAGCCTTAAAGGAGCTCTCGGAGGATGATTTGATACGAATCGCAGAGCAGAAAAAAGAATTGGAGACACAGATGGAGCAGATACTCAATGCTGAGAAGCAAGAGGATGAGTTCCCTAATGAAGTGATTCTTGAAGTACGAGCGGGTGCAGGAGGAGATGAGGCATCTCTTTTCGCGGAAGAATTGGCGAGCATGTATCGTGCGTACTCGGCTTCTCTCGGATGGCAGTGGAGCGTGGTCTCAGAATCAAAGAGTGATGCGGGAGGATACAAGGAAGCTTCATTTGAGATTCATGGTAGGGACGTGTATCGCAAACTTAGATTTGAAACAGGGGTGCATAGAGTCCAGCGTGTACCAGCAACAGAAAAGAGCGGAAGAGTCCATACTTCAACAGCATCGGTTGCTATTTTGCCTATCAGAAAGCATACAAAGGTAGAAATCAGAGAGACCGACCTCCTCATTGAAACATCTCGTTCAGGTGGAGCAGGAGGGCAGAACGTAAACAAAGTAGAAACAGCAGTGCGAATTGTCCACAAGCCGACCGGACTTGAAGTGCGTAGTCAGGCAGAGAGAAGCCAGCAGAAAAACAGAGAGAAGGCTATGAGTATTCTTATGGCTAAGCTTGATGAGAAGGTTCGAGAAGAAGAAGCAGCCAAATACGCGAGTGAAAGAAAGGATCAGATAGGTACAGGAATGAGAAGTGAAAAGATAAGAACCTATAACTTCCTTCAAGATAGAATCACAGATCACAGAATCAAAGAATCTTGGCATAACCTTCCAAACATCATGGCAGGAGACATAGAAGAGATAATTGATACTGTAGAAGAGAGGTCAAAACAAGGCTTCGAAGACACATCAGGAGAGGAGGATTAGTTATCCCCACCCCAATCCCTTTAAATACCGACGTATTTATGGGAAAATACA
>CAZCQK010000027.1:4577-7389 GCA_964500855.1 uncultured Candidatus Saccharibacteria bacterium | reverse complement strand
ATTCCTACCGAGAGGATATAAATATCATCGAGAGGAAGTGCGGGGCACTTCCGTGTAGGAATCGAAGCCCGATTGAGCATAATTTATAAGTTTACGAAATAAATTATCCAATCAGGGTACTGACCCTGTAAGGGTCGATACCGAGAAGAGAAGATAAAACAAAACCGCCCTGACTAAAAACAAAAACCACCTTATGGGTGGTTTTTGTTCGCCCGATCATCCTGAGGTACAAGTACTTGGATGATTTAGGGGGCGGTTTTTGTTACTTTGACCTTTTGATTAGTGCCGAGAGGCGAGACTTTCGTCGAGAAGCTGTGTTCTTGTCGATTGTGTTACCCTTTGCGGCTTTATCTATAACCTGATAAGCCTTTGGTAGAAGCTTCTTTGCTTCGTCCACCTTCTTATCCTTTATAGCCTTTTTGATATCCCTAACAACGTGCTCTACCGCCTTCTTGCGACGGAGATTGTAGACCTGCTTCTTCTTAGAAGCTCGGACTGCTTTTTTTGCTGATGATGTGATTGGCATGGGCGAATACTAGCAAAACTCGAGAAAAATTGCAAAAAAGTATATGATATGGGAATGATAGGTCACCTGAAAGGAGAAGTTATAGATAAGGAGGAGAAATCCCTAATCCTAAGCATAAACGGCGTAGGATATAAGATATTCGCCACAACCGAAGCAATCGAATCCTCAATAATAGGTCGTGAATCATCGTTTTGGATCCACCATGTTATACGCGAAGAGGCTTCAGATCTGTTCGGCTTCCCAAACAAAGAAGACCTCTCTCTATTCGAACTACTTATTAGTATCTCTGGGATAGGTCCTCGCACCGCACTAGGTATACTAAGCGTGACCACAGCAAGCACCTTGAAGAAAGCTGTATCCTCAGGAGACACCTCTCACCTCATCAAAGTCTCAGGCATAGGTAAGAAGAACGCAGAGAAGATAGTACTCGAACTCAAGGGCAAGTTTGATAGCGAAGAAGAGAGATACTCTGCCCTATCTGAAGAAGTAGACGCACTGGACGCTTTGAAGGCGCTCGGATTTGATCACAAGACTGCTCGCGAAGCATTAAAGCAAGTAACAGACTCAAATAGCACAGAAGATAAGATTAAGAAGGCGCTCAAACTACTAGGACGCTAAACCAATGCCAGAATTACCAGAAGTCCAAACAACCGTAAACGGGATAAATAAATACGTGAAAGGTCTCTCAATCAAAGAGATCTGGACTAGCTATGGTAGCGACTACCATAAAGGCAAAGATAATATAAAGGACAGGAAATTCCTCGAAAAATTCATCAAAGGAGTTTTGAACAAAAAAATAATCAAGGCTACTCGCCGTGCCAAAAACATTTTGATTGAATTATCAAGTGGCGGGGTCATTCTAATCCATCTCAAGATGACAGGTCACCTTCTCTACGGGGATTATGAATTCAAGAAAGAAGATAAAAAGGATCCATGGAAAGGACTATCTCCGAAAGGACTCCGCGACCCTTTCAATCGTCACATCAGACTAGTATTCACACTATCTAGCGGTAAGCACCTCGCCCTCTCGGACATGCGCAGGTTCGCAAAAGTAACATACATAGAGAAAGAAGAAATAAATAACACTCTCCACCTAAAAGATACGGGTCCGGAGCCATTAGAAAATTCTTTTGACCTAAATCAATTTAAAGAAGTGCTCTCCCGAAAGCCAAGAGGCAAGATTAAGCAGATATTGATGGACCCAAGCGTTATTGCTGGCATAGGCAACATCTATTCAGACGAGATACTATGGAGATCCAAAATCCATCCGGAGAGAAAAGTAATGGATATAAAAGCAAAGGAATTTGAAAACATGTTTGATGCGATGAAGTCTACTCTCAAGAAGGGTATTGATTTTGGAGGAGATTCTATGAGCGACTACCGCAATATACTTGGTGAGAAAGGTAAGTTCCAAGAAGAGCATCAAGCGTACAGGAGAACAGGTAAGCACTGCCCCATGCGAGGATGCTCTGGCACGATAATCCGCAAGAAAGTCGGAGGTCGTAGTGCCCACTTCTGTGATACCCATCAGAAATAAGTATTTGTGCTATTATGCAGCCATGCGTATAAATAAATACCTAGCAGAAAAGCAAATAGCCTCTCGAAGGCAGGCCGACGTACTCATAAAGGCCAAGCGAGTGCTCATAAACGGAAGCGTGGCCAAGCTCGGAGCAGAGGTCGGTCCAAACGATAAGGTGACCGTCAAAAGTGATTCTAAGGAGATAGGAAGAATCTACTTCGCATACAACAAGCCAATCGGCGTACTCACTCATTCAGCCAAAGGAAGTGACATGGATATAGCCAAGATGGTACGTGGTCGCACTGAGGGAGCCAAAGTCTTCCCTATTGGCAGACTAGATAAGGACTCTCACGGGCTAATAATCCTCACCAACGATGGTCGAATAACAAGTAAACTCCTAGACCCAGAGGAACATCATGAGAAACAGTACGTAGTAGAGACGAGAGATAGGGTAACCACTGATTTCGCAACAGCCATGGAGCGTGGAGTAGTAATCAAAGAGGAGTACAGTAAGGTAACCTATAAGACCAAACCTGCTCTTGTCGAAATACTAGGCGCCAAAAAATTCTCAATCATAATCACCGAAGGTAAGAAGCGTCAGGTACGAAGGATGGTAGAAGCTCTCCGCAATGAAGTGCGCGACCTCGAGAGGGTACGTATCGGAAGTATCTCACTTGGTAAAATGGAGCAAAATGATCTACGTCGCATCCGCGGTAAAGAACTAGAAAGGTTCCTCAGCGAACTTGGTATTAACTAATCATCCTAAA
>CAZCQK010000027.1:0-4477 GCA_964500855.1 uncultured Candidatus Saccharibacteria bacterium | reverse complement strand
AGTGGTGTTGGAGTAGTACCACAGAGGTAGATACGGGAAACCCCGACACAATCAGCAGTACGAAATATCGAGCCGACATTATGTTGGCTTCTGATATTATCAATTATTAAAACCGCTTGCTTTTTAACCTTATTTGGCATAGATTTCAAATACTATATATCATGCAAAACGCTTTTCCGCATCTACTTAGTCTAAGTCTCGTGGCACCATTTCTACTCCGAATGGTAGCTGGAGCTTATTTCGTTATATTTGGATATAAAGGAATGACCAATGAATGGTGGGAGCGATTTGAGTTTTTCAAAAACAACAAACTTCCTCACCCATCAATATTCGCAACAGGTACAGCAGTAGCAGATATGCTTGGAGGAGTGATGCTTATGATGGGACTATGGACGCAGATAGTTGCTATGGCTTTATTTATAGTATGCGTCACAGCAATTTTAATAAAATATTCTGGAGAAAAATTCCCAAAGCCTGATATATCAATCTACATACTTCTTAGCATAATCCTCATATCCGTATTCATCACAGGATCTGGATACTACGGAATGGATATCCCATTATAAAAAAGAGGGCCCTAAGGCCCAAGTTGAATCAGTCCATTGGTATCGAAATACCACTTCACCTCCGGAGTCATATCCGATGATGTAGTGGACACCTCGAAATACCTCAAGGTCCATAGACGCTGTCTCAAGCAAAGCATTGATCGACTCATCGTCTCCTCCCATCTTGATGGTGAAAGACTTATCTCGACCAAGCCTATCCTTGAGCCTCATAACCACAAAGGCCTCTCCACCCCTCGACTCAGCACCAACTCCGATACCGTCGACGAGATAGCGACCTTTTGATTTCAAGGGGGCAAAAGCCTCCTTCGCCAGCACAATCTGAACATCGCTTGGCGTGATGATAAACACCAACAACCCAACAAGAGCAGACAGGCATGCAAAACTTAAACAACAAAATGCCTTTCTCATAACCGCAAACAAGCCTACTCCTAAAAACTAGAAAAGCAACTGGCAATAAAATTACGCGGGGTTGAAAACAATATAGGTTGCTGAGGCTGATCCGGATTTATATATCCCCGAAGCCTGCTGTATAACTCCAATACTTATAACTCCCGAAGATCCTACCTGAAGAGCGTAGACCTGCCCAGTATTAGAATCAACCGAAAACAAAGCAGGGTCACCAGATGCCAGATAATAAGTTATTTGACCAGGACTGTTAGAACTAGCAGAAGCTGTAAATATTAGATAAGGGAATGCTCCTCCATCATTAAAGGCGGTGCCGCCATTAAATATTATGGTCGGATCCACACTATTAGATAATCCACCGTGCCTATGATGATGAAGAACATAATACGGAGTAGTGGTTGCTATTAGGTTGATAGCAGGAGGAAATCTAGGTTCAGTAGTTGTTGCTTTGATCTCGGACGAAGTCGCTACCAATACCGCAGTACCATTACTTTCTGCTTTTGATATTGGGTGAGCGTTGACGTAATCCCGAGTGGAGGCAAAGAAATTACCAGACCCGGCGCTAAGTCCCAAAGGATCCAAAATCTCCTTCCTATGCGCATCCTGAAATTTTATTAAAGCATTTCGAGTGCGAGAACCAAAATATTCCACTTCATTATCTGCCGATCCGGGGCCACTACTAGAAACAGTAAATCCAGCCTGATTAAGATAACTTTGAAGCAATAAAACATCTGGATGAGTCATCCCCTGCCTGAGGTCAAATAAGAATTGGTGAGAAGCACCACTCTCTGAAGCGAAAGCAGGTAAACAAAAAACAGAAGAAACAAAAACAAATGCTCCAAGTAACTTGATTTTCATAACCATAAGAATATCACCACTCAAAAATTTCTGCTATTACGCAAGATCTTAATGACGATGAACAAAATCATCTAAAATTTTAGACTCGGACTCTAAATCATTTGAATCTGTTTTATTAGCATTTTTTACAAGCATAGTCACAGCAAAAAGCGTAGTAATAGGTACAGCTAGCACAAGCCCAATAGATCCTACTAATATCCTTATTATCTCGGTAGCAAATATTTCTCGATTAACAAGCTCCCTCAAAGAAGTATCAAATTCCATAAAAAGCAGTAAGATAGGCAATGCTGCTCCAACATAAGCTATGGCTAATGTGTTTACCAGTGCACCAATATGCTCACGTCCGACTCGAATCGCTCTAAAATAGATCTTATTTTTTTCAATATGAGGAGCGATTTTGTGCAATTCCTCAACCACAATAGCCTGACTTATTGCAATATCATAAAGCAAACCCAGCACTCCTATCATAAATCCTCCGAGCAAAACCCCAATTATGTCCAATTTACCCTGACTATTCAAAACCAAATAACTTACCTCTTCTGATGAATACCCTGTCAACTTAGCAAAATGAACCGACCATAAGGCAATCATACCTGTAATAATCACAGTAACAATCATGCCTAAGACCGCTGAATTCGTAGTCTTATTAAATCCGTGTGTAACATAGGAACCAATAACTATAATTAGAGATGAAACACATATTGACACTAATAATGGAGAATGCCCGGCAAGTATTTGAGGAAGAAGTAAATAAATAATAAGTATAAGACTACCCAATAGTGACAACAAACCTCTCACACCTTGAATTCCTCCAATTATTACAACCAAAACAACAAAAAGAATTGATAAGAAATAAATCGCAGGTAAACGGTACGGCCCTGAGATACCATAACTCTCTACCCCATCCTCTCCCCGGATGTTATGAATGGCATAAAAAATCTCACCTTCATCTAGTCTAAAGTAATCGTTCTCAATAGTAACCATCTTACCATTATTCACACCTTCTAATATTTCTGCTTCTATTTTTTGATCTACCTCGCCACTATATCTATTTGCCACCGTTTGCGGTACTTCACTTAAAATCCGAACAACCCTAGCTTCAACTATCTCGCTTTTATCTGTAATTACTTCACCACTAGAAAAAGCCTTTGCCTGCTTAGATAAAAGCAATAATATTAAAACTAAGATGAATTTGAATTTATTCATTGAACAATCTACTTCTTAACACAGTTTTTACATACCCCAAATAATTCAAACGAGTGACCAGATAAAATCTTAAATTTTGAAGACTTCTTAATAATCTTACTGATTAGTTCCTCTACGCCATGGTCACTGAAACCTTCAGTCATACTGCACATGGTGCACACGATGTGGTGATGGTGGTGGATTGATAGTTCATAATAAGCAGAATCCTTTCTTAAATCCACCCTACTTATTATGCCTGCTCCCTCCAGGACAGTAAGCGTTCGATAGACGGTCGCTTGGTCAACAAAATAAGTCTTGAGTCTTTTATAAATCATTTCTGCGTTTATCGGTTCGCAATCATTTGGAAAGGCATTAAGGACCGCCAATCTAGCGGGAGTCACTTTCATGTGTGCATTACGCAAGAGTGTTTCAAAATCAATTTTCATATCCATAAATTTATCACAAATGCGACTCACTTGCAATTATATTTAAAGTGATTATACTTACCGAATGCAATTAAGTCGCATTTAATATTGTTTACGATTCATGATTTACATAATCACTTTGGCAACGTTTGTTAGTACCTTGCTTGGAGGATTGTTTGCTCTAAGATTTAAGGATAAGCTTCATTTAATACTTGGGTTTTCTGCTGGTGCAGTCATTGCTGTTGCTTTCTTTGATCTAATGCCTGAGGCCCTTGAGCTGGGTAGTGCTAGTTACGAAGCCTCTACCCTACTTAGTATTACTGCTGTTGGATTTATTGGGTACATGCTCCTCGATAGGTTTGTTGTTGTTCATCACCACAGTAGTGACGAACACGCCGACTGTAAGCGTGGATACTTAGGGGCAGGATCATTATCAATCCACAGTTTTCTTGATGGTGCTGCTATTGGGCTAGCATTTCAGGTTTCTGTTGCGGTCGCAACCATAGTGGCTGTTGCGGTACTTGTGCACGACTTCTCAGATGGTATCAACACCGTCAACTTAGTACTCAAAAATAACGGCAAGACCAAAAATGCTTTCAGATGGCTTTTAATCGATGCTGTTGCACCTGTTATTGGTGTTTTATCTACACTATTTTTCAGTTTACCCGAATCCACACTGGGTATAATACTTAGTCTGTTTTCAGGATTCTTCCTTTATATAGGTGCGAGCGACTTGCTACCAGAAAGCCATCACTCTCACCCAACAGCGTGGACCACACTCTCAACCATACTTGGCATGTTGGTACTATTCATAGCCATAAACCTAGCTGGCTTGTAGATAGATGAATTAAAAAAGTATGACACTTCATCTGGGGCAGACTCCGTCTCGCTGTGGTCAGGAATAATTTTGTTTTCGTCAAAACAAAATTTTCACGACCCTGGCTCGCTTATTTTGCGTACTCGCAAAACATAGCTCCGCCTCGCAATGGTCACGGATATTTTGCTCGTCAGTCACTCGCAAAATTCCTCGACCCCGCC
>CAZCQK010000026.1:0-7456 GCA_964500855.1 uncultured Candidatus Saccharibacteria bacterium | reverse complement strand
GGGCTTCAGGATGTGGAGGAGAGGTTTCGTAAGAGATACTTGGATATCCTTACCGATGAGAGCCTTCAGGCAATGATAATCCGCAAGGCCAAGTTCTGGCAGACCATAAGGAGCTTTCTACTTGAGAAAGGATTTATAGAAGTAGATACTCCAACACTTGAGGTAACCACAGGAGGAGCAGAGGCTAATCCATTCAAGACTCATCATGACGACTTTGATCTCGATGTGTTTATGAGAATCTCAGTTGGAGAACTGTGGCAGAAGAGGCTTATGGCCGCGGGATTACCAAAGACTTTTGAGATTGGTAGAGTCTATCGTAACGAAGGATCAAGTCCTAACCACCTCCAAGAATTTACTAACGCCGAATTCTACTATGCTTATGCCGACTTTAATGTTGGTATGGGGCTTGTGCGCGAACTTTATCAGAAGATTGCACATGAGGTTTATGGTACTACTAAGTTTAGCGGTAGGGGTCATGAATTCGATTTGGCTGGCGAGTGGCAAAAAGTGTCGTTCGTAGAAGAGATAAAGAGGCAGACTGGAGTTGATGTGATTGGTGCTGATGAGGAGACGCTCAAAAACAAGTTGGCAGAACTACAGGTTAAGTATGATGGAGATAATAAAGAGAGACTAGTGGATTCTATTTGGAAATACTGTCGCAAGAATATCAGCGGTCCTGCATTTCTGGTAGATTATCCAGACTTCATGCAACCACTTGCAAAGCGAAATGCTAAGAATCCAAGTACAGTTGAGCAGTTTCAGGTGCTGATTGGTGGGTCTGAGATTGGTAAGGGTTACTCCGAGCTCAATGATCCAATAGATCAAAGAGAGAGGTTTGCTCACCAGCAAGAGTTACTAAAGCAGGGAGATAATGAAGCTATGATGGCGGATTATGAATTCGTAGAAATGCTTGAGCACGGTATGCCACCTACTTTCGGATTTGGATTCGGAGAAAGACTATTTGCTTTCCTTGAAGATAAGCCAATCCGCGAAGTCCAGCTCTTCCCACTAATGAAACCAAAGATAGAGGAGTAGAAAACATAAAATTAAACCAAAACACCGAGGACGACACTCCTCGGTGTTTTCTTTGTTTTATAACAATAAATTGAGGTAAAAGTGTGGATAACCTTGTTGTTCTTTGGGTTCAAGTGGGATAAAATGGTATCTAAGTGGGATGAAGTGGTAAACGACACAAATCCACGAATTTATGCGAATGACACAAATAAAATCAAAATATTCGTGGCATTCGTGCATTATTAGCAATTCGTATCGAGTATGTTAATCGGCGAATACAATCACACCATAGATGATAAGAACAGAGTTTCTCTTCCTTCAAAGTTTCGTAAGGAAGTGGGTAAGAAATTTGTTGCGACTTATGGACTAGAAGGGTGTTTGTTTTTCTACCCGCTCTCTGAATGGAAGAAGATTTCAGAAGAGATTGGTAAGCTCGGCATGCTCAAAAGCGATACAAGAGAGTTCAACCGCTTCATGTTCGGTGGAGCAGTAGAGCTTGAGGTGGACACTTTGGGACGTGTCCTTATCCCTGAGCACCTTCGCGACTATGGTGCTCTCAAAGGTAAGGCAACGTTCGTAGGTGTGCACAAGCGCATCGAGATGTGGGATCAGAGTCGTTGGAGTGATTATAAGAAAAAGATAGTTGCTGGCGCAGATGGTCTCGCAGAGAAGCTAAGTCAGACAGGAGCATTCTAACAATGCACAAAAGCGTTCTTTTACAAGAAACAGTAGCAGCACTCGACATAGAAGAAGGTGATTTGATTGTGGACTGCACTCTAAACGGTGGAGGTCACAGCAAGTACGCTCTCACGACTTATGGAAATAAGGTTCAGGTAATAGGACTCGATGCTGATCAAAGTGCTATTGAGAGAGCGAAGCAATCAATCGGAAGTAGAGAAAATTTTAGGACTGTATGCACCAACTTCCGCAATCTGGACACAGCACTTGATTCACTCGGAGTTACTTACGTAGATGGATTTATGTTTGATTTAGGGCTTTCTTCCAATCAGCTTGAGAGTTCGGGTAGGGGATTTAGCTTTCAGAAAGACGAACCGCTTCTCATGACATTTTCAACAAGCGGTAATCCGATAACAGCAGATGAGATAGTAAATTCTTGGGACGCAGATTCGATTGAAGCAATTATCAAGGGTTATGGAGAAGAAAGTTTCGCTAGACGTATTGCAAAGGCAATAGTAGAAGCGAGAGAAGGGGGACGAATAGAGACAACGAGCGAGCTAGTCGAGATTATTAAAGGAGCAGTACCAAGTTGGTATAGAGCTAAGAAGACCAATCCAGCAACCAAGACGTTTCAAGCTCTGAGGATTGCAGTAAATGACGAGATAGGAGCACTCGAAGAAGGATTAGAAAAGGCTTGGGAAAGGTTAAATGGTGAAGGGAGGATAGCGGTGATTAGCTTCCATAGTATCGAAGACAGGATAGTCAAGAGATGGATGAAAGAAAAGGCAGGTAAGGGAGAAGGCAAGCTCATAACCAAAAAACCAATCATCCCGACACGAGAAGAGATATTAGAAAACCCAAGATCAAGAAGTTCAAAATTAAGAATAATAGAGAAATTTAAATAAAAATTATGACCAAGATGCCATCCACATTTAAATATCAGAAAAAAGTATGGAGCCTCTTTGCTTTGATTGGGGTCTTGGTCGCCTCTTATGTGATACTAGTTGGTATGACTATGTATAACACTCTCTCTGCTCAGAGAGCTGAGAGAGATATATCTATCGTAACAGCAGACCTATCGAAGATGGAGTTTGCTTATCTTAGTAAGCAAGGAGAGATCAATATGGACTTAGCTAGTTCACTTGGTTTCGTAGAGCCTGAGAACGTTGCTGTTGCTAAGGTGGAGACCTTGAGTGAAACAGCTTTCGTTACAAAGAATAAAATCTAAAACCGAACGTGAAATCGGTACACCAAAACAGGCTACGTGTAATATCGCTCTGCGTCATTATTGCTGTTTTGGCATTCTTAAGTAAACTATATTTGCTTCAAGTAGTTCACCATAATGATTTTAAGAGTCTTGCAGACAAGCAGTACGTCAAGAAGGGTGGGCAGATATTTTCTCGCGGTACTGTTTACTTTTCTGATAAGGATAACAATCTGATATCAGCTGCCACACTCCAAAGTGGCTATCTAATAACACTTAATCCAAGCAGGTTTAAGGATAAGGATTTGGTGTATCAAAAAATAAACGAGATATATCCAATATCTCGAGACGACTTTGATGCTAAGCTTGCTAAGTCTAATACTTACGTAGAATTAGCAGATAGAGTGCCAGATGATTTGGGTAAGAGGATAGCTGCTCTCGATCTCTCTGGTGTTGCGCTTTATAAGATGAACTGGCGTTATTACCCAGGAGGTCGCACAGCCTCAAATGTACTTGGACTCCTTGGTTATAACAGTGCTAATGAATTCGGAGGGCGATATGGATTAGAATACCAATACGAAAACGTACTCAAGAGAGACTCGAGTGATGATTACGCCAACTTCTTCGTTGAAGTATTTTCTAATGCAAAGAAACTTGCAGGTGATCAGGGATTTGAAGGAGATGTGGTTGCGACCATAGAGCCAACCGTCGAAGCTTCACTTGAGGATGCTCTATCAAAGATTCAAACAACATATAATTCAGAAGAAACAGGAGGCATAATAATGGATCCAAACACAGGAGAGATATACGCCATGGCCAAACTTCCAAACTTTGATCCAAATAATTTTGCTTCTGAGAAGAATGTGTCAGTATTCTCTAACCCACTTGTTGGTAGTGCGTATGAGATGGGATCAATCATCAAGCCTCTTACTATGGCCGCGGGAATCGACGCCGGAGTAATAACACCGAAAACAACTTATGATGATAAGGGTTATGTAACAGTAAATAAAGCTACGATCCATAATCATGATCTCAAAGGACATGGAGTAATCTCCATGCAGACTGTTTTGGACCAGTCACTCAACACTGGTGTGGCGTTTGTGGTTGGTAAGCTTGGTAGAAGTAAGTTTGCGGATTATATGTCTAAGTATGGGTTGGATTCTCGCACCGGAATAGACTTGCCAAGTGAAGCAGAGGATTTGGTATCAAACCTCAAGAGCCCACGTGATGTGGAGTATGTGACTGCGTCATTCGGTCAGGGTATTGCTCTCACTCCTATCGCAACCATTCGCGCACTAGCCACTCTAGCAAACGGTGGCACCCTAGTAACACCTCACGTAGTCAAAAGGGTGAATTACACGAGTGGTATCTGGAACAACATAGAGCCGAAAGTGGGAGAGAGGGCTATATCGAAGGAGTCATCAATGAAAATAACCAGTATGCTCGTTTCTACCGTAGACAACGCTCTCCTCTCAGGGAAGGCCAAGAATCCTCATTATTTCGTCGCCGCTAAGACAGGTACCGCTCAGATTGCAAAGCCAGGAGGAGGAGGTTACTATGACGACCGCTACCTACATTCATTTATGGGGTACTTTCCAGCCTATAATCCGAAGTTTATAATCTTGCTTTACACTTATGACCCAAAGACCAACAAGTACGCAGCAGATACGTTGGCTAATCCGTTTCTAGACCTGTCCAAATTCCTTATCAATTATTACGAGTTACCACCAGATAGATAAAAGCAATCAGTATCCGGTATACAGTATAGAGTAAAATAAATCCATGAAAAATTTAATCAAAAAAATAGTTGTCAAAATTCTAACATTCGAGGCGAAGCTTGTAATCAAAAAGTACAATCCCAAAATCGTTGCTGTCACTGGAAGCGTGGGCAAGACTTCTACCAAGGATGCTATCTATACAGCACTCTTACCATTCTTTCATGTACGTAAGAGCGCCAAGAGTTTCAATAGTGATATTGGTATCCCTCTTACAATACTCGGTCTCGGAAACGCGTGGAATGACCCTAAGAAATGGCTAAGTAATATTTTGAGAGGTGCAAGTCTTGCCTTTAAAACAGAGAAGTATCCAGAATGGTTGGTGCTTGAGATAGGAGCTGATCATCCAGGAGAAATAGAGCGTGTAATGAAGTGGATTCATCCTGATATATCTGTGGTAACTCGTATTGGATCTGTGCCTGTACATGTGGAGCATTATCGATCAGTAAAGGAAGTAATAAAGGAGAAGTCGTTCCTTGCTCGAGGAGTGAAGCCTGATGGACTTCTCATTCTTAATGCTGATGACGAGGATGTGATGGGATTTAAGGAATACACTAATGCCAAGATAATCACCTTCGGTGTGAAGTCTAAGGCTGATGTGGTTGCAAGTTATATACAACCGGTTTATGAAAACGAGAGAGTGTCTGGAGTATCATTCAAGGCAGATATCAATGGATCAAGTATCCCTGTGATACTTAGAGACATTCTCGGAGCTCAGCATGTCTATCCTGTACTCGCTGCGTTCGCTGTGATACATGCATTGGACCTAAGTGTTATCAAGATGCCGGAGGCGTTTGAGTCACATGATTATCCGATAGGAAGGATGAACATAATAGAAGGTAAGTTCAAGACTACAATAATCGACGATACTTATAACGCTTCTCCTGTTGCTATGGAGGAAGCTTTCAATACTATTAAAGAGATTAAATGCCAGGGTAAGAAGATTGGAGTCATAGGAGATATGCTTGAGCTCGGTAAGCATTCACTTGATGAGCATCAGAGGCTTGGAGTTCTCGCGTCACACACGTTCGATGAACTTGTGCTTGTTGGTATTCGGGCTCGAGACATGAGAGATGTGGCTATCAAAGAAGGATTTGATTCTAATTCTATCGCGGTGTTTGATAGTTCTGAGTTAGCGGGAGAGCATGTGAGATCTATTATGAAAGAGAATGATTTGGTGTTTGTAAAAGGTTCTCAGGGTATGCGCATGGAAAAAGCAGTAGAGAGAATAATGGCTCATCCAGAAAGGAAGGCGAAGCTTCTGGTTCGCCAAGAAAGCGAGTGGATAGCGAAGAAATAACCTGAGTTTTAAAGCTTAAAACAAAAAGGCTGTGGATAAATGTTGGACATCGGATGTCCAACATTTATCCACAGCGTGCTTTGCGCCCCTTCTTGCTTACTTATTAGTTGATGAAAGTAAGTGCCTTACCAGTCTTACCACCACGACCTGTTCTACCTATTCTGTGGACATAGTCATCATAGTTTTCTGGAATATCGTAGTTGATTACGTGTGACACGTTTGGGATATCGAGTCCTCGAGCAGCAACGTCGGTTGCTACAAGTATCTGAACATCATTATCCTTGAAAGCCTTTAGAGCTCTCTGGCGTCTTGCGTGATTCTTATCGCCGTGGATTGAGTCTGCCTTGAATCCTCGTTCTTTTAGCATGTCTGAGAGTTTCTCTACTCCGTGCTTTGTTCTTCCGAAGATTATTACTTTACTCATATCACTTTTGATAAGTATATCGTGAAGTATATCCAACTTGTTTTTACCTACTTCTACTCTCACTACGTCTTGATCTACGTTCTTTGAAGTGTCTCCGGTCTTCACTGAGATTGATACAGGATCATTTAAGAATTCACTTATTAGATTTTCAATCTCCTTAGACATTGTGGCTGAGAAGAATAGGGTATGACGATTCTTAGGCATTAGGCTCATCACGTAACGCATGTCATTGATGAATCCCATATCGAGCATTCGATCTGCCTCATCGAGAACCACAGAGTGGAATTCAGAGAAGTTGATTGCTCGTCTCTTCTCAAGGTCTTTTAGTCTTCCTGGAGTACCGATGATGAAGTTGTTGAAGTGACGTAGCTCTCGAAGTTGGTTACCAATAGATGCACCACCAACGCAACATACTGAGAATATTCTCATACCGAGAGTTAGTCCTCTAAGCTCTTCTTGGATTTGGATTGCCAGCTCTCTTGTTGGAACTATTATTATTACTTTCTGCTTTGGATCAAGTATTACCTTGTTGATTAGAGGTACTAGGAATGCTGCGGTCTTACCTGTACCTGTGTTTGCTATACCTACTATGTCTCTGTTGTTTAGGATGTGGGGGATAGACCTATCCTGGATTGGAGTCGGATCCACATAACCCTTTTTAGCAATCGCTTTCTTTACTCTCTCATCGATTTTAAAGTCAGCAAACTTGTGCTCAGGTATGAAGTGCTCTACCTTTTCTGTTATTACGGCCTTGTTGATAAACTTTGAGATATCTATTCTTGGACCTTTGCGGTTGAAGCTTCTGCCTCTTCCACCCTTAAATCCACCACTTCTACCGTGGCCTCTAGAACCTCCTCTAAACCCACCCTTGCCACCGAAAGATGGCTTACCAGATCCGCTTCGCGGACCGCTAAAACTTTTTCTATACATATAATTTATTCCGACTTAGTCGGCTTCAAAAAGCTTCGAATGCTTTTGGAAATCCCAAAAGCCATTGAACTAAATGAATGGAGTGAGATTTGTGCTTGTATAATATATCATAATAGGGAAGTTGTCAAATT
>CAZCQK010000025.1:0-7564 GCA_964500855.1 uncultured Candidatus Saccharibacteria bacterium | reverse complement strand
GCACAATCCGATAATGAGTGTAAGAACAGTTTTCATGACCTCGAACAATAACACACATTATACCAAGTTGTCAATTTCTATCATTTATTATGTTTGGATAATTTATTTGTGTTAAAATATTTTATAAATGCAGAAACGCACTATCAAACAAATCGCTTCAAGGATTCCTAAAGAGAGGAAGAAAGGTTGGTGGAAAAAGTGGCTCGTACTTATCCCTGTTTTATTTTTGGTTTTTGGTTTTGTTTATTTTGTTAATTTACCGCAGTATCAAATAAATAATGTGGTGGTCAATGGATCTGTTCTTACCAATCAATCAGAACTCCGGTCCATTGCCTTAGAAGAGTTGCAGGGTAATTACTTACTTGTTATACCAAAGACTTTTAGTTGGTTCTATCCAAAGTCTCAAATCAAACAAAAACTCGAAAGCAAATCATCTATCATGGAAGCGGTCCCTGTGCTCGATTCTTCTACTCAAACTTTAAATATTTCAATTACTGAAAGAAAGCAAGAATACGTGTGGTGTGAAGGAACTTCTGATACTAAGTCCGAATGCTTTTATATGGATAAGGACGGACTGGTATTTATTAATGCACCTGAGTTCGAGGGGCATGTTTTCTTAACCTTTTATGGACTCATAGATGGAAGTCCTGTTGGTAAGCAGTATTTGGATAAGTCTAAGATGCAGAATTTACTCGGATTTATTGATGATATAAAGAAGTACAACCTAACCACTGTTGCTGTATTTGCTAAATCGGAGAGAGAAGTAGACTTAAAGTTATCTTCCGGTACCTCAATCATTATTTCGCTTGAGAGCGATTTGAAAAATGTATCCAAAAGCATTGGCACCTTGAATCAATCAACAGAATTCCTAAACGCCTCTGGTGGTATTAGTAAGCTCAATTATTTGGATTTGAGATATGGCTCCAAAGCCTTTTGGAAATAACAGCTTTGAGAGATAGGGAATCAAAAGCTATAATACATGCATAATGATTAGACTTGTTATTTCGTATTTCATCTGGCACTACACGAGAGCATTCCGTGATATGGTCGAGGTATTTGGTAATTTCCTTTGGTTTGTTTACCATTTCTTTTCTATCCCTGTTTTGATCCAGTCTCTATTCTCGCCGTGGATTGTGCTACGGTCTCCTGATTTCGCACCAATCAATTTTCTGGCTAGCGCAACACTTCGGATACTAGCGCTTGTGCTAAGACTCTTTATCATTACTTTCGGTTTACTCACTTTACTTGTTGTTCTCATTGTTGAAGCTCTTGTTTTCGTGGCCTGGGTATTCTTACCACTTATTATTCTCGTGCTGTTTATATCTGGAGTAAGACTAATGTTTAAATAGATGTTACCTAAACATATCAAAAGAATACTCAGAGGAATATTTAGTCCACTTGAACTAGAGGATATATTTCCACATAGAATCAGAATTATTCTTTTAGATTTATCTGCTGGATTGGCACTTATTCTATTCACGATGCTTTTCACGCCACTTTATGATGACCCTCATATAAGGGGAGGGTTTATTGTGACTCTCTCGGTTGTGCTTTGGATTGCTTCTCTTGAGGCGTACTTTTTCTCTGCATTCTCTAGAGCATCTAGAGGAGACTTTAATATTTCTTATGAGATAGCAGAGCTTGTTTATTATGCTGATGATGAGGACTTGGTCAGAGGATTTTTGTTTTCTGAAGTTGGGGACGAGGTGATGAAGAGGCTTGGATTTGATGAAGAAGAGATTAAAGACTTGCTCAAAGTGCGATCAATAGTCAACTTCGACAGCGTCCTTGCGAACTTCAACGAGGCTTTATCTATCGAGAGATACGCCAAGATACTTTTTGATAATGATCAGGTGCTCGCTAATCTATTTACCGAAAGGGGTGTGACACTAGATGACTTCGTGGCAACGCTTCGCTGGGTCGTCGGTCGGGACTTCAGGGCTATTAATGACTTGAGGTTTTGGTCTAGAGAGAAGCTTGGTAGGGTGCCAAGTATAGGTAAGAGATTGGCATACAGGGAATCTCACTTACTTGAGATTTACTGTACTGATCTGACTTCTACTTTCACTATTTTTGATAGTTGCTATGAGAAGGTGAATGAGAAGCAGTTACGCGCATTGGAGCATATTATGCTAAGCGGAGAAGTATCAAACGCCGTAGTCGTATCAGAAGATAGTAATTCTAGATTTGATTTGGTAAACATGCTTGCGGGACTTATCGCCTCAGGGCATTCAATGCCTTCGGTTGAGCGCAAGAGAGTTTATGTCTTGAATTGGAAATTACTTTTGGATAATAGTAAGAGTGGTGAAGCTCTGGCCCGAGATTTCGCAAGTATTTTATCGAAGTCAGTAGGGGTAAATATTATTTTGGTATTACCAGACTTCTCTGAGTTTGCTAATAAAGCATCTGCGGTAGGAGTAGATTTGCTGTCTATTATAAGTAAAGCGGTTGGTAGCATGAGATCAAATCTCATAATCCTTGATTCAAAATCAAATTACGAATCCGAGTCTACGATCAAAGATTTGCAGAGTAAGTTTAAGGTGCTGGATTTAAGTGGTGGAATTGGAAATGGGATTATTGAGATGCTTCAGGAAGAGGCCAATCAAATAGAGAAATCAAGCAGGACGGTATTTACTTACGGATCTATAGTCGCTGTTTTAGAAAAGGTGCGTTCCATAAATGATAATGTGCTCAGGGTAAATAAAGCCAAAAGTATTTTGCTCAATACTCCAAGGGAGGCTATGAAGCAGGGGAGGTTGAAGGTTTTACCTCAGGATGTGGAGAAAGTCTCTAATCAATAATTGATTGAGTGCACCAAAGTATGATACAAATATGTTAATGAATGATAACGAGAACGGTACGCGTCTTAATTTTAAAACAGAGAGAGACGTATTCGGCAAAAAGACCATCACAATAAATAGACCAAAGCCAGCAAGCACCAGACTTACTGTGCTTATTGTTTTAGTAAGTGTCCTTGTTGGAGTTGCTGTGCCATATTTTCTTATTGATGTATCGAGTAAGGCTTATGATAAATTTGTGACTAAAAGCGATGCGTCAGAGTCCAAGGTCGCAAAGCTACCTGCCCTTGGCTCTGATGATGCGGATAACCTAGAGATACCAAAGGGTCATGAAGTACTAATAAACGACGGTCCAAGCGTCTCGAGTGGACAGTATTATTTCCAAAGCCCAGATTATAAAATGCCAGTAACAAGCGCAGAGGCCTATGTGGTAGGAGATGTGGATACAGGGGAGATAATAATAGAGAAAAACGCAGATAAAATTTTCCCAATTGCTTCTGTATCAAAGCTCATTACTGCTCTCGTTGCTAAGCAGAGGATGAATCAACACGAGAGTGTGAAGGTCTCTAGGTCATCGGTAGACATGTATGGTAGAGAGGGAGGACTTTCTCTTGGAGAAAGTATCTTGGTGGCAGATCTATATTACCCACTACTTATGGAGTCATCTAATGATGCAGCTGAAGTATTCGCAGAAGGATATGGCTATGATCAGTTTATTAAATACATGAATGCTAAAGCTAATGAAGTAGGTATGAAATCCACTTCATTTTTTGAGCCGTCAGGACTGTCGGAGAAGAATGTATCGACAGCAAGTGATTTGTTCAAGCTCGCCATGTTTATCACCAAGGAACACCCAGAGATTTGGGACATCACTCGTGTAAGGCAGTATTCGATACTCCACCATACTTGGCTTAATGGTAGCGCTCTTTCGAGGAGATCTGATTTTTTGGGAGGCAAGAATGGTTATACAATCGAAGCCAATAGAACAACTGTTGTGATCCTAAACGTTCGAATGGAAGGGGGGCCAAGAAGAATTGCAATTACTTTACTCCATAGCAATTCTCGTGAGTCTGATGTTGATGTTCTCCAGAGATTTGTTTCTAAATGGGTTGGGTTCTTGCCACAAGGGCATGAATTAAATGAAGATAATTAGAGTGAATAATTTCTGGCAAAACTTACCGAGACCTTTTTTTGTTTTGGCGCCTATGGCGGATGTTACTGACGTTGCCTTTAGAAGAATAATCGCAAAGTATGGCAAACCTGATGTGACATGGACTGAGTTCGTATCTGCTGATGGTCTTGTGCTTGCTCCTGAGGCGGGTCGGAAGAAGCTTCTTAAGGATTTGGAATACGATGAGAGTGAGAGACCAATTGTTGCTCAGCTATTTAGTTCAAGACCAGAGAATATGGAGAAGGCTGCGAGGCTGTGCCTCAAGCTTGGGTTTGATGGAGTGGATATCAATATGGGTTGCCCTGATAGAGCTATCGAGAGGCAGGGCTGTGGATCAGCGATGATTAAAAATCCAGAGCTTGCCAAAGAAATAATCCTTGCAGCAAAGAGAGGAGCGAGTGACGGTAGTAAGTCTATTCCTGTGTCAGTGAAGACTCGACTAGGGTATAACAAAGATGAGCTTGAGACATGGTTACCTCATATACTAAGCGCAGAACCAGCGGTGGTAACGATACATGCTCGCACTCGTAAGGAGATGTCGCTTGTGCCTGCTAGGTGGGAGAGGGTGAAGCGCGCAGTCGAGATAAGGAACGAATTGGGAAGTAAAACTCTCATAGTGGGTAATGGTGATGCTCTTGATTTACTGGATGCGATGAATAAAGCTCGAGAGACAGGAGCGGATGGAGTAATGCTTGGTAGAGCGATATTTGGTAATCCTTGGCTCTTTGACGACCTCACCCGGCTAAGAAGCCACCCTCTCCTTATTAAGGAGAGGGGAGGAAAAAGTGACGGGGTGAGGCGCATTCCGCTTGAGGAGAGACTGAGAGTAATGCTTGAACATTCAAAACTGTTTGAGAAGTATCTCGGTGGTATCAAAAATTTCGCAATAATGAAAAAGCATTTCAAGTCATATGTAGGTGACATTCCAAATGCAAAGGATCTAAGGATGAAGCTCATGGATACCAATAACGCAGATGAAGTGGAGAAGGTGATAGAGGAGTTTATGAGGTGGGGATAAATGTTGGACATCCGATGTCCAACATTTATGCACAGGGTGTGGTTGCAATTAATTTCCCTTGGAGGGATGATTACTTTAGTCATAGCCATTCTTCCACTCGCTCGAGTGGTGGTCTATGTCACCCAGTAAGATAGAGAGGCCCAAAGATCGTGAAAACCGGTCTTGTTTCGCCAAAAGGACGCAGCATTGAACACGGACGTGATTCGCCAATGGATCACTACGCTCAGTGCGTAACACGCCCTGGCTGATATCAAACTGTGCTCTTTTATAATCAGGGCCTCCGGCCCACTCAGTAAGAGACCTGCGCGTGCAACACACCCGCGGGTCTCGATTTTTATTCCCCTAAATCATCCAGATGATTGGATGATCGGGCGTTCTATCAAGGGGAGACTTAGGATATAAACTATTGACAGATTTGGTTATAGGTGTAGAGTTTTGGGGTAAGCTCATTGAAAGTTCACCTGAGACCCCTTGACGGGCCACATGTGTTTTCCAGTGAGTTCACAGAAGCAAAACAACAAGAACAACCGTAAACGCCATGAAATACAGGAACCTGAAAATCGGAGTTGAATGCATCGTCGGCAAGAATCACGGCCACATCCTCGGCACCGCCTGATCCGCGCCCAACCGCGCCCACTGCGAGGGCCTAAGCCATCTGAAGGTCGCAGGTGAACAATAAAGTCTGAATTAGCACTTAAGTGTGCTGCATATAATGAAAAGCGTTAAAAGCGCAACACCCTCGTGTTTTCATTAATGTAATTCAGAATTTCGTTCACGAACCGCGCATTCTCTGGATGTGCGGTTCTCCTTTTTTGCTAGCTCATGAAGGCCAAAGGCTATATAATAATCCCCATGAGTGAAACTTTATATCGTAAATACAGGCCGAAAGTTTTTGATGAAGTGGTGGGGCAGGAGACTGTAATCAATTCTCTTAGAAATGGATTGAAGAATGAGACCCTCGCCCACGCGTACATATTTGCTGGTTCGAGAGGTATTGGTAAGACTTCTATTGCCCGTATATTTGCTAATGCTATTGGAGTATCTGCTAATGATTTATATGAGATAGACGCAGCGTCAAATAGAGGAATAGATGATATACGAGCTATCAAGGATGCTGTTGCTACCTTACCATTTGATTCCAAATACAAGCTCTACATAATAGACGAAGCCCACATGCTTACCAAGGAAGCATGGAATGCGCTACTTAAGACTCTGGAGGAGCCACCAGAGCATGTTATCTTCATACTTGCGACCACTGAGTTAGAAAAGATTCCAGATACGATACTTTCTCGATGTGAGACTCATACTTTCCGCAAGCCAGATCAATCTACTCTAGTAGAAGTAATAAAGCGTACAGCCAAGAAAGAAGGATTTGCTATTGATACTGAATCCGCAGAAGTCATAGCCTTACTTGCTGATGGATCATTTCGTGATGCGCACGGAGCTCTCCAGAAAGTCATCTCATCCATAAACTCAAAGACTATTACTCTAAAGGAAGTAGAAGAGATCTCAGGCGCTCCCAAGTCTTCGATGGTGGTTCATATTATTGAAGCGATTTCTAATAAGGATGTTGCTAAGGCTCTAGAAGTTGTTGCACTACTTCGTAAGGAGAATAGGGATGTGAAGGCTTTCATGAAGCTACTTCTTGAGAAGGTGAGGGCTATACTTCTCGTGCGTATCGGAGGGTCTCTTAAGGAAGCAGAGCTCTCGAGACTTAGTGATGATCATAAGGCCTTCGTCGAATCAGAAGCCAAGAAGTCGGGCATAACAAGCGAGTCTCTTCTAATACTTCTTGATGCTTTCGAGAAAGTCTCCAGATCCTCTTTCCCTGACGTTGCGCTCGAAGCGGTGCTACTTTCTTATCTCAAATGAATCCTCTAGCAGAAATCCATGAGCAACGTGATATGCCCAAGCGCTATAATCCAGAGCGTCATCTAGACTCGAGGCTTCGCATGAGGCTTTCTATTTATTTTATTATCGGAGCTTCTTTGGTCTTCATTGTTATCTACCATATTCTTGTTGACCATGTGCGGTCATTTTTCCCACTCCTTGCTTTAGGACTTGGGTTCGTATTGGGACTTCTTATTGCTCGCATGTTTCAGATCTCTTGGGACCATGGCGCTAAGAAGGCTATCTCTCATATGGATGAGTTCGGCATTATCATACTTGTACTTTATGTTGTGTTTGAGATTTATCGAGATGAGATTATCGAGCACTTCGTCCATGGGCCTGCGGTAGTGGCTACGAGCTTCGCCTTGCTTGCGGGAGTTATGATTGGAAGGCTAGTCGGCATAAGGGGGAGGATAAAGGAGGTGGTCCACGAGAACCTCAAGCGCTAACTTTGATTTTTGCTCCAAAACAGGATAATCTATGCTTGCTGATCTTAGTTTTACTGTATTTACCCTAAGCTCTCAGCCATAAGCTTAAGGCTTAGTATCAATTAATTTAATAACATTGGGGGATCGTCTAATGGTAGGACACCAGGTTTTGGTCCTGGGTATTGGGGTTCGAGTCCCTATCCCCCAGCAGTCATGTGAGGCCTACCGAGAGGCCTAAAATAGCTATATTTAGCAATAT
>CAZCQK010000024.1:5156-7910 GCA_964500855.1 uncultured Candidatus Saccharibacteria bacterium | reverse complement strand
GAATAAAGGAGTTGCGTTAAATAAAACCTTGTGTTAAATTGGTGCCCATGTCAACAAACGTAGCAGTAGAAAAAACAGGTACAGAAAACAACGTAGGTCTTATCCGCCGATTCACTAAGCGTGTCCAGGAGTCTGGTATCGTAAAGAGGGTACGAGGTATTAGATACTCAGATCGTAACCGATCTCATTACGTAAAGAAAAAGAAGACTCTCGAGTCACTTACTCGCAAGACCGAAAGAGAGAGACTAATCAAACTTGGTAAGATTAGTGCTGGACCAGTAAAGCGTAAGCGATAAAGTTGTGGAGAACTTCTCCCTCCTCATAACCACAAAGAGCGCTCCACTTAGACGAATAGTCGATGGAGCTCTTTTTTGTAAAATCAAAGAAGCAGTACTAGGCAAGAAATATGAGCTATCTGTGGTTTTTGTGGGTGAGGCCAAGATTCGCAAGCTAAACAAGGAGTATCGAGGTAAGGATTATGTAACAGATATTTTGAGTTTCCCAGTAAGCGAAACTTCCGGTGAAATATTTATTTGTGAAAAAAAGTCCAACCAAAAATCCAAACTTTATAACAGAGATCCCAAAAATTTTATCTACTTTCTATTTATCCACGGACTTGTTCATTTGAAAGGCTTCGATCATGGAGATATAATGGAAGCAGAGGAACAAAAATTCCGCAAAAAATTCGGAATCTAGATCCCAAACTAAAATGCACAACATCTCAGTCGGAATCGACATAGGTAGCGCAGTCACAAAGGTGATTGTTGCGGAATCTCAAAGTGGAGAAAAATCAAAGCCACG
This sequence comes from uncultured Candidatus Saccharibacteria bacterium, assembly GCA_964500855.1. Classification (GTDB taxonomy): domain Bacteria; phylum Patescibacteriota; class Minisyncoccia; order Phycocordibacterales; family CAIRYW01; genus JAQBQZ01. Next base: position 7,109 of record CAZCQK010000024.1, on the reverse strand, counting down.
TATTATTGGCGTTGGTTTTGCTAATTCTGAAGGAGTGCGTCATGGATACATAATCGACCCAGAAGAATCTGCCAAAAGTCTCCGAAAGGCCATAGACCTAGCCCAGAAGTCTTCAGGATATCTAATACGCAAAGCTTACTTCGCAATCGGTGGAGCAGGACTCCAAGGCATAGTAAGTCACGCTACCTTAACTTTCGATAAGGAGACTCAGATAGGTGCTGGTGATATAGAGCAGGCTCTAAGCGAAGCTCAACAAGCACTCAAACCAGAAGACATTCGCAACCGCGAAATAATCCACTCCATTCCCCTTTCTTACAAGATAGACGGCAAACAAGTTTTCGGTAAGCCAATTGGCATGCAGGCAGGAAGCTTTGAAGTCAAAGCATTCTTCGTCACCGCCATATCTCAACATCTCCAAAACCTAGTCACAGTAGCCAAGCTCGCTCACATAGAGATTGAGGATATTACTGCTTCACCGGTAGCATCATCTATCGCGCTACTATCCAAGTCACAACGTATCGCTGGATGCGGACTACTTAGCTTTGGAGCAGATACGGTATCACTTGGAGTATTCGAGAATGACGTACCAATCTCAATCGAAGTCTATCCACTTGGAAGCAGAGATATAACAAACGACATAGCTCTCGGATTCAAAGTCTCTCTCGAAGAAGCAGAAAGGATCAAAACCTCAAGACCAGAGAGCCTTCCATATCCAAGAAAGAAAATTGAAGAAATAGTCAAAGCAAGATTAGAAGATGTTGCCGACTTCGCACAATCAACTTTGAAGAAAATCGGTAAGTCAGGACTACTTCCAGCAGGAGTCATCATCACAGGTGGTGGAGCTCAATCAAATTACATTGAAGAATTGATGAAAGAAAAGCTTAAACTCCCAACCAAGAAAGTAATAAAGTTCGATGGTGAGTCGAAGCTTCCTCTCGGCGAAGGTAAGTGGTCAGTCGCTTATGGACTAGCAATGATTGGATGCGAAAGTGATGGAGAAAGTGGCTTTGATCTATCAAGTACCTTCGTAAAGGGTACCAGCACCCTTTCTAGACTGCTTCGAGTTATAACACGTTTTTTCAAAAAAATACTCCCCTAATACCCTTTCAAAATAAGGGTATTTTTTGACTTGAGCGCAATACACAAGCACCCCACTGTCAACGAGTGACAAAGCATGGGGTTCTGATATTATTGTTGCCACCTAAAAACCCGAGATTTATAAGAATAAAAACACCTCATGGCACAGATAAAACCCGAAGTAGAGACATTTGCAAGAATAAAAGTAATTGGTGTTGGTGGTTCTGGTAAGAATGCACTCAACCACATGATTAACTCCAAAGTTAAAGGTGTTGATTTTATTTCTGTAAACACTGACTCTCAAGATCTCCACAACTCTCTCGCCAAAAAGCGAATTCATATTGGTAAAAATCTAACAAAGGGTCTCGGCGCAGGAATGAATCCAGAAGTTGGTAAGCGTGCAGCAGAAGAAACCAAAGAAGAAATCCAAGAAGCAATCAAAGGTGCTGACATGGTATTTATCGCAGGTGGTGAAGGAGGAGGTACGGGTACAGGAGCAGCTCCAGTAGTTGCTTCAACAGCCAAGGAGCTCGGCATACTTACTATCGGCGTAGTTACCAAGCCATTCTCATTCGAAGGTGCGTCTCGAGTGCGCCTCGCAGAAGCAGGTATCGACGAACTTCGAAAGTCAGTAGACGCTATCATCGTAATCCCAAACGACCGACTACTCTCAACAGTCTCAAAGGACACTACTGCCAAGCAAGCATTCATGATGTGTGATGAGATACTAAAGCAAGCAGTAGAAGGTATCTCAGACCTTATCACTACCCCAGGAGTAATCGGTAACATCGACTTCGCTGATATCCGCGCAGTCCTCGAGAACGCAGGAAGTGCTCTCATGGGCATAGGTACAGCAACCGGTGATAACCGAGCCGC
>CAZCQK010000024.1:3132-5056 GCA_964500855.1 uncultured Candidatus Saccharibacteria bacterium | reverse complement strand
GCTTCTACTCCAGCTCCCGCTCCAGAGCCAGCAAAGAAAGATAAAGAGTCTGATGATGACGATGACTGGGGATCAGTACCAGCATTTCTAAGGCGAAGTAAACTAAAGTAATTAATCTCAGTTATTAAATAGATATGACTACAAGAGCCGTCCCATTTGGAGACGGCTCAAGTCATGAGGATATTCAACCATTACCAAGCGGAAAGAATCGCAATAATTTGAATAATGATTCGTGGTATTCGTCTTTATTTGTAATTGGTGTCGTGTTAAAATCTCTAAATGCAATACGAACTAATCATTATCGGAGCAGGGCCAGCAGGAGTAGCAGCGGGAGTCTACGCAGCTCGCAAGAAGCTCAAGACCCTTCTTATCACCTATTCTTTCGACAACCAGAGCATTGTTTCTCCTGATATCCAAAACTGGATTGGCACCATCTCAATCTCAGGTAACGACCTTTCTAAGTCACTAGAGAATCATCTTCGAGCTTATGCAGGTGATGATGTTACTATCAAAACTGGTTCGTACGTAACTGGTCTCAAGCGCGTAGAAGGAGGATTCGAAGTAACAACAGACGATGGATCATATACCACAAAGACCGTCCTAATAGCCTCAGGAAGCGTCAGGAGGAAGCTTGAAGTGAAGGGTGCTGACGTATTCGAGCACAAGGGTCTCACCTACTGTGCGACTTGCGACGGACCAGTATTCGCAGGACAGGACGTTGCTGTTATTGGTGGAGGCAACGCCGCCTTCGAGACCGCCGCTCAACTTGCCGCATACTGCCAGAGCGTCACAATCATAAACCGTGGTGACACTTTCCGTGCTGATGAAGTCACAGTCGAGAAAGTCCTCTCGAAGCCAAATGTTAAATCAATCAAAAACGCCATCGCAGTTGAGGTTAAGGGTGATAAGTTCGTAACAGGATTCGTATATAAGGACGCCACAACAAACGAAGAGAAAGAAATCCCTGTCACAGGCATCTTTGTTGAGATTGGACTCATAGCCAACACAGAATACGCCAAGGATTTAGTAGAGCGTACTCCATCAGGCCAGATCAAAGTAGATCCTCGTACCCAGTCATCAACCGTTTCTGGTATTTGGGCCGCTGGAGATTGCACTGACGGACTCTATCACCAAAACAACATCGCCGCAGGAGACGCAGTCAAAGCACTAGAGGATATTTACGTAAACATCCATACCAAATAATTTACTTTAACTTCTTTAAGAGAGGCTTAAGAAGAGGACGATAAAGGTCATAACTTATAGGTATGGTTACCTCATTTTTCTTAGTTACCTTATCAGTAAATACCACAGGGCTATCAGTGATGAGAGCAAGCGGACACGTCTCATCTCCTTCACCCATCACAAGCACAGATGAAGTCGCAAGGCAGTCAGCGACGTTGGTGGTCGAATACTTAAGCAACCGCCCGAAGATATCTGGCTTACCTCTATAATCACGTATACCCCTAAATCCAGCGAACCCGGTCGCCACCCCCGTCACGCCTTGGCGAAGCGGTGTTGTGCGACTATCAGTAATAAGCACACCCAGATCCTTTAGACCATAAATTTTTGTTAATTCATTTCTAATTCGTCTCGCACTTTCATAACTGTCCTTTGGTAGAAGTACTAATCTCCCACTTTCTGAATTAGATTCATCCACTCCCGCAGCCGACATGAGCATTCCATCCTTTAGAGTAAGAGTAGTAACACGAGTCCTTATCATCGCATCTGATTCAGCTTTTACCACTCTATTCTTACCTGCTCTGTTTTTTACAAACACAGTCCTTCTTTCCTCAAGAGCCACTATCTTTGATGTAACTACCAAGACTGCTTTCTCAGGGATTTTCTTGACCTGACTTCTGATGAATTCAACCACCGATTCGCCTTCATGGAATACTCTTGTTTTGATTGCTTTTGTTAACATCTG
>CAZCQK010000024.1:0-3032 GCA_964500855.1 uncultured Candidatus Saccharibacteria bacterium | reverse complement strand
TACCAACTGAGCTAACCGCCCTACCACCCCACTTTATCAGATCTTAGACATTTTTAAAACAATGTCATGTAGGTATAACCTTACACGTTAATATCAATAATATAACTTCTAATAAATGTTTCTATCGCTCTGACAGTATCATCTTTTAATTTAGCATTACTAGAAGCAACCCACTTTGCGAAGTTATAAAGTTCCTGAGTATCAACTCTTAACCATTTTTTATTTTGAAACAAAAATATCAGCAAAGCAGTCATTGCCAATCTTTTATTTCCATTTTGAAACGGATGATTTTTAATCATTAGATAAAATAATACAGCAGCCTTCCTTATAAGACCCGGGTACAGCTGTCGCCCTCCAAATGCTTGAAATGGCGCGCCAATACATCTCTCAAGTGAATCAGTATATCTTGTACTAAAGTCCGGTATAGGTTCACTCCACGACATGGTTTCAGTCGCCAATCTGTGAGCGATATACTCAACGTCCTTCATAGTGAGTTGTTTCAGCCTCATATGCTATTCCTTTCCCAAAAGTTTTAATGTCTCACCATATTCTCTAACCACCTTTTCTACAGCCTTCCCTATTTCTATTTTTTTACTTTCTGTAAGTATGTCTACCTGGCCGCCGTTAATTAAATCTGAGATATCCTCAACAGAAATTGCATAATTACGTCCAATTTTTTGAGCCGGAATTTGCCCTTTTTTTATTTTATTAAAAACAGCCACGCGACTAATGCCCATAGCCGTCGCTAATTCTGGAACCGATATATATGCTTTATTTTTATCATTTTTTTCCATATTTTTTTGTTAACCTAATCACATCAATAATGTTAACATATGTTAACATATAAATCAATGTATGTGGTGGGTATGGGTAGATAACATTAGGAGGTGCTGAGTAATTAAAGCTGATTCAACTTCTCTCTAGTCGAAGGTCCTATGTATCCTGCTTGAGTGATACCATAAGTCTTTTGGAATTTCTTGACCGCAGTCTCAGTAGCTGGACCGAAGTTACCGTTTGGAGTCGCAGTGAGAAATCCAAGTGACTTCAATTTCTTCTGAAGCTCCATTACCTCATCTCCACTATCGCCTTTCATAAGGAAGCTCACGAACTTATACTTCCCCGTAACACTACTTCCACTTGAAGTATTGGTACTTACCGAAGCCTGTGGACCAACGTAGAATACGTTATGCTGGTATCCTCCGTTATAATCAGAATAACTAAACTCAACAGGCAGAGGCTTGCTCTCATTACCAGTTAGACTATAAGTCACAGTATACGGACCACTTCCGCTTCCACTTACTCCCCTTACCACTCCGTCCACTTTCGCCGATACACTTGTTATAGATCTATTTGTAGTCAAGGTGAAGTAAAGCACGTCCCCCTTGGTACTAAATGCTCCGAATGCGTTGTTACTTCCCACACTGAAGTTTAGAGGGTAGGTAGTGGCGTTGTTACTTGTGACTTGATAATCCGAGCTATTGATAGCCACAGCATATAGCACTCCACACTGACTCTTACTATCACAGACTGTGATACTCGCCCCACCGAACGCTCCAGCATAAACACTAAGACTATTACCGCTAATCGAGGTAGAGAAAACAGGATTGCTGTTTGATGTTACCGAGTATGATCCGTTACCGTTTAGACTTATGACCTTACTCTGACCCACAGGTACGATTATGTTATTTTGAGAAAATGAAAATCCGTTGGTAGTACTTGTGGTATCGCATGTGGTGTTAGGCATTACCCAGTCGATAGTGCTAGATCTCTGACCATTAACGAGTACGTAAGCTGTATTACCACATGCTATATCGTAGCTTGAGGTGCTAATAGTCTCCCTCAGGTAGCCACTTTGATCTGTGCTTCCGAGAGTAACGGTACGAGAAGCGTACTTACCATAATGAAGCTCCACAGGAGCATTAGGGTCTCCGTAGACTACGACCTGACTAGATGAGCTGGTAACATTGCTAAGTGAGACGGTAGAAGCAGTAGCCGCTAAAGTGATACCAAAACAGAAAGTTAAAATAAAAATAGCAAACAAAAAAGAAACATGTTTTTTCATGTCTTGATTATATCAAATCTGGAGGGAAAATTGACAATTTAAAGTATGAGAGTAATCTAGTCCGTGGCAAGAGTTCTTGATAAGAAAGAAATAGCCTTCGGGCAAATCGATTCCCGGTGAAATGGGATGGAGGGAGAAACCTGGTGCACCAACACCAGGGGTTGTGGGGCAAAAAGGCTTAGTCCAAGCGTCTTTGCGTACGGACAAGAACTTCCCCCTAGTAGCGGTTAATAACGCGTAAAAGACCGCGAATTCTACGAGGAATAGCAATAAGGTGAGGCCACTTGGATGGTGGGCCATTATCCTCCGAAAGCTACGACTCGGACCCTAAAGTCACGATTTCTTGCTAAGCACCGACCACACTGGTCGGTGCTTCTTTTTGTTTGTGGAAATTTTGAGTTAAAGGGATTCGGTCAAGAACATTTTTGTCGCCGTCGCTCCAAAATCCCGCCTTCGCTCAACTTCGACGGACCGTGTCACGTCGTAGCCAAGCTTCGGCGAGGCGAAGACGGAAAGGAAGGGATATTCGACCTCGACTAAATTTTTGACGTCTCAAAAATTTGTCTGGTCACCGGCTCGAATTTTTTGCTACTGCAAAAAATATACTCCGCCGTTCGAATCCTTTACACAAGTGCGTTTAGCACTTGCCCTTTCCTCGCAAAAAGGGCCAGCACAAACGGCCCTTTTTATAGTTCGGAAAGGAAGGGATTCGAACCCTTGATACGGTTTCCCGTATGCCGCTTTTCGAGAGCGGTGCCTTCAACCAACTCAGCCACCTTTCCAATATGAGGGCATGATAGCAACATTTTGCCAAAATTCCAAAATCCTGTTATATTTCTGACCTACGGCCCTATCGTCTATCGGTTAGGACACGGCCTTTTCAAGGCTGGAAGCGGGGTTCGATTCCCCGTAGGGTCAACGTTATGAAAATCAGCCTCGGCGTCATTGCCGGGGCGATTTTCATTCGTTG
>CAZCQK010000023.1:3943-8127 GCA_964500855.1 uncultured Candidatus Saccharibacteria bacterium | reverse complement strand
TGCGGTACGCCTACTATTGGGCAGATTTATGTTGAGAAAGCTTCTAATGGTGATAACCACTATGACCTACTTTACACAAGTGGGGATGGTACAGTGCCAAGGAGAAGCGCTGAATACCTAAAGGCTAAAGAAAATTATTATGTGAATGGTGTTACTCATGCGACTATTCTAAGTAATCCAGAAGTCTATGGGACAATCGGCTCTATTTTGAAAGGGGAGAGTCCGAGCGCTGCAAGTAGTAGTGTGTGCACTATGCCGAAGGGTAAGGTGGTGGAGGTCCATAGTCCTATTAATTTAGATATATATGATGCAGAAGGTCATCATGTGGGGATTAATCAAGAAGGTGGAGTGGATTATGAAATACCAAATATTACTTATGATGTTATTGATGGTAATAAGTTTGCTTTTATCCCTGATGATTTGAACGTGAGAGTCTCACTCCTATCTACCGGAATAGGTAGCTTTAGTGCTGATATAAAGGAAGTAAACGGAGGACTGCTTAGATCAAGTAAGCACTTCTCAAATATTTCACTCCCATCTATTGGTATTGATGGGGAAGTTATTTTAAATGAATACTCAATCATAATGCACTATGGTGGTAGGAGAGTTAGGATTGATCCAGATAGTGATACGGAGAGTGGTGAGTCGGTAGGGATCGTTAATAATCAGAGCGGTGAAAATGTGGGCAGAGGTGCGGCCTCTTTACATACTGATTCATCTACAGCAGATGTTGAAAATAAAAGTATTGCAAATGCATCCGATTTAAATAGTAAATTCTCTACGGCGATAAGTAGTAATATGAGATTGGGTATAAAAATTGATTCAAATCCGAGGATTGGCAGTATAAGTCAAGTGAGGGATGGAGAGGTGTTATCTGGACTTATGGTATCTGGGTCTTGGGGACAGGGTGATTACCCGAGCTTCTGGCTTTACTTGTTGATAATAATTATTATTGAGATAATAGTGTTTGTTATATGAAAAAAGTTTTTTGGCCACTTATTTTGATAAACATTTTCTATATTGTAGTTCCGTTTAGTTGGATATTGTTTCGTTTTGATCCCGGGTATGTAAATTCATTTTACTTTCTTATATTTTTTCCTTGGGTTGCTAACCTTTTGGTTATCTATATCTACCGTGTGTTTGAGGAGGGGGTGGGGTGGGCGATTATTTTGAGCCTATTTTCTTGGGTGGCGGTTTATGAGATTTGGAATTGGATTTTAAATTCAGCTTTTGTAGATGTTAATCTATTTATGTAGCAAAATATTGCGGTAATTTCTAGGTTTACAATTTATGTTTTTGGTGTAGCTTTACATCAAGTTGTTCCTCGACACGGTGTCGAAGCACGCTTTCAACTCGCAATAACTGCTTTATGGAAATGGAAAAAATATCAGTAAAAGCCGTCATCGAAATGATCACCAGAGTTTTCATGTGTTGCGGTAGAACTCTTCCTTTGATGTATTTCTTTCGCCCCAAGGCGGAAGTGCATATCAAAGAAGAACGGACACGTGCTGATGGGTGTTCTGAAACAATAATCGAGGTGAAGAAGGACCACTTCGTTGGGGCCGGGCTTCTGCTCACGCCGGCGCATGTCCATCCGAACGAAGGTTTCCACTTCACAGGCGTGGGCAAGACCTATGAAATCATTCAAGGGTCCTGCGTTGTGATCACATGGCAACCGTATCCGTCGGTCCATTTCCTGTCGGCTGGGTCAAGGTATACGGTGATGACAGGGATTCCACACGCCATGGTCTTTCCAAATTGCAATCTCGTTGAATTTGAGACCTGTGTCTTCAAAGTTGTGAAGCCTTCTGGCTACCCCAAGGCTATTTGGGAGCCGGACGCAGAACGACTGTGTAAGTCGTGTCAGTAAATACCTCACCATGTCTCATCCCCTGAAGCGTTCGCGCTTCAGGGGATTTGTTTATATAAAAAACGGTCCGCGGATTAGGCGGATCGATTCATTCATAGCTCAGGTGAAATTTTATTCGCTCTTCGATGGTGGTCATGTCTCTTGGTGAAACGTAGTCTCGGTCTGAAAGAAAACAGACCCATTCTGTGCCATCAAAGACTGCTTGCCAGCAGAGTATGTGAGTCTGCTCACTAACCTCGATGCGAACTTTCACATATCCATGAGCATTGAATCCATGAGCGTAATTTACTATTACGCTTAGCGTTGCACAATAGGATCGAAGATCAAGCATACTAATAATAGATTCTCATAAAATAACTTTCAGGTAAATAGGTAACAAAAAAGGTCCGACCAAGGGTCGGACCAATCGGTTGAGGTCTGGTGAAGGATCAAAATTCCCAATGAATACCTTCAAGTCCAATTTTCTGGAGCAGGGTGATGATTCCTAGTGCCTTGTTTCCTTGCACTTTCACATACGTGCAGCGCCATGAGCTACGCACACTTGCTGACATGCCACTCTCAATTCTCCTTGCGAAGTATGAGTAGTCATTCCAATTTTCTAGGTAGCCAAAGTTTGCCATTACTCTGAAGAATGCGTCACGCTCCGTCTTGCGGATAAGGCGGTATATGCGCAGGACTTCAAGCCAGCAATGATTTTCTACAGCTTCCTTGGCCACAAGGATTCTGTTCTTCAGTCTTCCGACGGTATTTTTGATTCGCGAAGGGGATAGAATGAAGATTGATAGTGGTGCGAATGTTAACAGGAATGCATCTACAACACATGTTCGATTGTTGAATTCGAACACATGGACCTTGATTGACCATATGGCAAATCCAAGCGCGATAGGTGCTACTGATGCTGTTGCCAGCATCAGCAAGTCGATCATGTTGAGTGTGATCGCCACTACTACAAATTTAATGAGCTTCATACTGACCATAGCTTACTTTAAAGGTAAGTGGTGTCAACACAAAAAAAGGTCCGACCAAGGGTCGGACCAATCGGTGTGACGTGTGTCACTTCATATCCACAATCGCAACTACTTCCCATTTTTGCCAGAGTCGTAGATATCCTGCGATTATTTCAGCATAACGCTGATGAGCTTCTGAAACACAGTGGGTTAGAAAGCATCTCACGCCTCGATTGTCACCTACTAAATAGGCTTCAACACCTCTTGTGAGTTTGATGTGTTGGAAAATTTGGTAGCCGTCTTTTAGATTGAGTTTCTTTATTTTCTTCATCACATCAAGCCTTAGTTCTTCGGCTTGGATTATTCTACGGAAATAGATACTCTGCCTCCATCTTTGCATCACATGGATTCGTTTGATGCAGGATTTGAAGTAAGGGCCTCCGTTTTTGATCCAAGCCATGAGCAGCATTCCGCTCAGAATAAAGGCGATGATTGCGACATTTGCTTTGTTGAGGTGAATCTCAATCAGTCCAATCAAAGCCAAAAGAAGGCTAAGGAGTGGGATGATTGCGAGGATGATGGGTGACTCACCTTGGTATGTGGACCAAGTGACCTTTTGTGCTTTGGAATGAGCTTGCATGACTTGTTATAGATTGGCATAAAACTATATTTGGTCAAATAAAAAGGTCCGACCAAGGGTCGGACCAATCGGTTGAGGTCTGGTTGAGTGCTCATGGACTTTTCAAGGTCTTGAGCTCCCAATGGGACCAGAGGTTGAGAAGCCTCAGGGTTTCTCGAGCTTCGCCGAGGATATGAGCAGCATCTTCTACTGCCACATCTTCACCGTTATCACGAAGGTAGAGTGTGCCCTTTGAACCTCCTTGATCCACGAGGATCTTGGCAGAAAGATGACCTGTCAGAATCTTATTTTCAGTTCTATTCATAGAAGCTGTCGACACGTTGCTTCCCTTCAGCTTTTGAAGATCACGACGTAGTTCTGCCTGAAGTCTCTGGCGCATGATCTCGAGAGTGAAGACTAGCTCGTTACGCGCCTCCACCCAGGCTCGCACTGCGCGGTGCCTCCGGTAGACTACTTGGATATCATCTTTGATGAAGAAGCCGATGAGTATCGAAGCGAGTAGGAGACAAATTCCCGCCAGCAAGATTTTGAAAGTGATAATGATTCCGACGATTAGGATAATCGTCCCAACGAGTAGACCAGCAAAAGCTGATCCCAAAGGGGCCTCAGCCCAGTAACTCCAACTTTTTTGAATGTGCGGTTTCATACTGTGGGATATGGTAGGGGAAAGAATTGCAATGTCAATTGAAAATAAAAAACAGTCCGGGCTCAGGGAGTCGGACTGGGG
>CAZCQK010000023.1:0-3843 GCA_964500855.1 uncultured Candidatus Saccharibacteria bacterium | reverse complement strand
AAATCGTCTTGACATATACTGATAAATTAGTAATCTATAAACCACAAAGGCCGAAGAAAGCAGGAGACGAAAGTCTTAAACATAATAAGCTCATCCCTACACCATTTGCTAAAGCAAATGATCGGGCGAACAAAGAGTTTGTTGTAGCCTGCCGAGGTCAAACGACTCTCATCGCAAAGCGAAGTCGGCCTTATGTTTCCGTTGAAGCTTCGGCTTCTGGATATTACAAAGGTCGATTTTTGTTTTTTAAACAAATTACATATGCCAATAACAAGACAGAAAAAAGAAGAGTCTTTGGCTAAAATCAATAACGGTTTGAAGAGTGCGCAGTCAGTGGTGTTGGTTAACTTCCACGGACTTCTCGTCGGAGAAGTGACTGAGCTTCGAAAGACTTTGAGAGATAAGGGTATCTCTTATGTTGTTGCTAAGAAGACTCTTGCTAGAAAGGCTCTGACTGATCAGGGCTATAAGGGAGAAATCCCAGAGCTTTCTGGAGAGCTTGCTATCGCTTGGGGAGAGGATGCTATTGCTCCTGCTCGAGAGGTAAACGAGTTCGAGAAGAAGTTTAAGGACAAGGTAAAGATTCTTGGAGGTGTGTTTGAAGGAGAGTTGAAGGATAGAAACTCAATGAAGGCGATTGCTACAATCCCATCAAGAGAAGTTCTACTTTCACAAATCGCATTCCTTCTCAAGAGTCCTATGCAGAGAATTGCTATCGCTGTAAGCGAAGTGGCAAAGACTAAAGCATCTGCGTAGCAGACGCTCGTCCAAACATTTTGGACCCAAAATGTTTTAGGAAGAAATTAATTCATTAACAAAAATTATTATGTCAAAATTTGATTCATTTCTTACAGATCTCGAAGGAGCATCTGTGCTAGAGCTCAACGAGCTCGTGAAGGCTATCGAGGAGAAGTTTGGTGTTTCAGCTGCTGCGGTAGCTGCTGCTCCTGCTTCATCTGGAGCTGCCGCTTCTGGAGAAGAACAGTCAGTATTTGCTCTTGAGCTTACTGATGCTGGTGCTCAGAAGATTGCTGTTATTAAGGTTGTTAAGGAAGCACTTGGTCTAGGTCTTGCTGATGCTAAGGCTGCAGTTGATTCTGCTCCTAAGGTACTCAAGGAAGGTCTAAAGAAAGAGGAGGCTGAAGAACTAAAGAAGAAGATTGAGGAAGCTGGAGGAAAAGTGACACTAAAATAGTGAAACTATTTTAGGTACACTCTTCGGCCGGAGCGGATGACGAATTCAGAAGAATTCGTCCGCGAGGCGAGGCCTACATGGATTTGCGAGCGACGGCGAGTAAAGAACATGTGGGCAAGGTTACGCTTAAGTAAGTAATCTTGAGCCGGAGCCTGACTGAGGCGAGGCGGGGTCGCGCAAATTTCCAGTAGGAAATTATGTGTGACAGGTGACACTAAAATAGTTTGCACCTCCTCTTAAGATAAGAGGAGGTTGGGAGGAGTTATGAAAATAATCATAACGCCCTGTCTGCCGACAGGCAGGCCCGGCTGAGTACAGCCACCCCGCTTAAGATAAGCGGGGAACAGACAAAAGCCGGGCGCCAAAGGCGCCCGGCTTTTGTTATTACAATTTTATGCTCTCCACTCACTTTAAACTCTATACTGTATACTGTATACTCTCCATATGGATACTATAGAAAAAATGTTTGGAAGCATCGCTAAAGCAAGACTTATGAGAGCCTTCGTTTATAATCCGAATACCGTTTTTAGTTTGGATAGTATTTCTAAACAAATAAAATCAAAACCAGATTTGGTAAAGAAAGAATTAAAAGTTTTGAGAGACATGGGACTCATTCATAATCGCCAGACCAAAAATTTGAAGGGAAGGAAGGTGAATGGTTTTGTGTTGGATACTAAGTTTGCATTCCTTGATCCGCTTCGAGAATTTCTTCTAAGAGTTTCTCCGTTATCTGAACATGGTGTTATAAGAAAGTTATCTAACGCGGGGCGTGCGAAGCTTATCGTCGTCTCAGGAATATTTCTCAATAATGATGAAGCGCGAGCAGACATGCTTATAGTTTCTGATAAGCCAGATGAGAAGAAAGTAGGAAAAGCAGTTTCTGAGATTAGTGCTGAATTTGGTAGAGAAGTATCGTTTGCGCTATTTTCAAGTGAAGACTTTTCTTATCGCATGAATATGGGTGATAAGTTGGTGCGAGATATTTTTGATTTCCCTCATAGAGTACTACTTAATAAAATAGGCTTAGAGGAATAATGTTTCACTTTACTTTTAAAGATTATTTATTTCTGATTCTCATTGCACTTGCGATAGCTGTTCTGGGCGGAGCTCTTTATATTTTTGGTAACTCTAATAAACCTACGCTTTCTGCTGTTGATGGTTTGAATTCAGACAACGCAAGAGCTTTCTCTTGCGCAGGAGATACCTTTACGATAAATGCGAAAGTTTCTGATTTTACGTTTAAAGAATTTCCGTATATAAAACCGGGAATCGAGAATGAGTGTTTTTGGACTACTAATAATTATGTTATTAGCTACATGAAACCGGAGGCAGGTAAACCTCAGGTCACTATTGAAGAATTAAGCCAGTCCGGGGGAACGGAAGGTCTTGTTGATTCGAGAGTACTAAGTAATACTGTTTGGGAAAGCAAAGCGTTTGATTCTCAGGACAATCTTTATTATTTGAGCCGAGTCGTTATTGCTGAGAAAGGGCTATATTTTCTAGTCATGAATTCAAAAGAAGATATAAGTCTGGACGATAGTCGATTCAGGTCTTTTGTAGACTCATTTCAAGTCATAAAATAACTCTGAAATTCCCCTCTTCAGATGAAGAGGGGTGGCCGTCTTCGGCCGGGGTGTTCTGATGGTAAATAAGCCTAAAATCCAGAGAACACCCCGTCATCAGAATGACACCCCTCTTTAGAAAAAGAGGGGATACGGAATCATTTGACATATATATAAGGACGCGTATAATAGCCCGCATACCAGAAATGTTGATAAACCACCTATCCAAGCGGCATACCAACTAAAGCGCACAGCGCTCTATATTGGTTTGACCGCTCGAAAGAGCGGTTTTACTTTTCAGAAAGAACACACTTTGAAAATTGAAAGCTGTCCCGGAACTTTTCCAAACCACTTTTGTTAGGGTGGTTAGGGATTGGAGGTCTTTTCAATCCGGAGGCAGATTTCCAATACTATTTATTTAGTATTGGATCAAAAGCACACAATCGCTTTTCGTAATTAGGCGATTGTGCAAAGCAGGTAATTACATAGAATTGTGGTTTTTACATTTCCTAATAGGAATGTAAGAGCATATGGTGGATGCCTAGACTTGTGTGAGCGATGAAGGACGTAGCAAAGCTGCGATAAGCGGCGGTAAGGTGCCAAGCAACCGTTATACCCGCCGATTTCCGAATGGGGAAACCCAGTGAGTTTACTCACTACCTCTACTCTCGTAGAGGTGCGTACCTAGGGAAGTAAAACATTTCAGTACCTAGAGGAATAGAAACTAAAAAGTATTTCGTAAGTAGCGGCGAGCGAAAGCGAAGAAGCCCAAACCTGACTTTCCAACGGATGTCGCATTTATGCGAACTCCGTTGGCGAGTTGGGGGTAGTAAGGTGACAAATTGATTTAATTCAGAGAAGTTACAAAATGTCTTGTTAGAAGAATTTGCTGGAAAGCAAAACCATAGCGGGTAATAGTCCCGTATTCGAAAACAAAACATCTTCTATTGTCATTCTTGAGTACCTCGAGACACGAATGGCTCGGGGGAATCCGCCGGAACTAACCGGTAAGGCTAAATATTACACAAGATCGATAGTGAACTAGTACCGTGAGGGAAAGGTGAAAAGAACCCCGTTGAGGGGAGT
>CAZCQK010000022.1:8996-10483 GCA_964500855.1 uncultured Candidatus Saccharibacteria bacterium | reverse complement strand
CATCCTGCTTATAATTATAGTTAAGGTATTAAGAGAACACCGCCACCGAATAAACCCTTTGGATTTTTTCCTCTTTGGAGCAGTTGCTATTACTATCTATCTCTTTGCAATCACTGCTCAAGATGTAGCAACAGGTAAAATATTCCATATTCTAGACATGAGAGTCGCTCATATAGTCGAGAGCCTACGCACCTACCCCACCACACTACTTATGGTAATACTCACAACACTAGGCGACCCACTTGATATGACCACACTATCACTACTACTTCTCACTTGGTTTCTGGTCAAAAAAAGATACAGTGACGCTTCCATATTAGTAATAGCTGTTGGACTTGGTGACGTACTTATCAATATCCTAAAGGCGAACTTCGAAAAGATTAGACCCATTCCCCAGCTAATCAAAGTAACTGGCTCAAGCTTCCCGTCAGGGCACGCTGGAGTATCTATTATGATAGCCTCAGTCCTCTCGTACACGATAATACGCCACATGAAAGACAGCACCCGTAAAAGTCTCTTGTACGTATTAGTGTTTAGCACCTCTATTTGCATCGGCTTATCTAGGGTGTATCTTAATGTGCATTGGGCATCAGACGTGTTAGCAGGATTCTTCTTTGGCCTCGCTTGGTCAACACTAACGATACTCATAGTCAGACTAATAGTAAGAAAGTTGAAAAGGTCAAAAATTAATCACGAATTACCAAGTATTCCATAAAAACATGAAAAAAGATTACACACCGTCACAGAAAGTATTAGAAAATTATGCAAAGGTTCTTGTGAACTTTGCTCTTGGAAGTGGTAAAGGTGTTAAAAAAGGAGAGACCGTATATCTTACCGTTAGTGAATACGCCAAACCTCTCTACGCCGAGATTCGTAAAGCAATACTTAAAGCAGGTGGTAACGTGATATCAAACTATCTTCCAGACGATGATGATACAGGTAACAAGCACTTCAACCTCTCCAAACAATTCTATGATCTAGCAAGTGAAGAACAGCTCAAACACTTCCCTGCCAAATACCTCAAAGGACTGGTAGATGAGATAGACCACTCCATAGCCATAATCTCAGAAACAAACAAGAAAGCGCTCAAAGGTGTAGACCCAAAGAAGATGATGCTTAGAGGTAAGACCTTCAAACCATACATGGAGTGGAAAAACCACAAAGAAAACAAAGGTCAGTTCACATGGACCCTGGCTCTCTACGGTACTCCTGCTATGGCCAAAGAAGCTCGCATGAGTCTCAAAGAATATTGGCAACAAATAATCAAAGCCTGCTACCTAGACAAGAAGGATCCAATCAAAGAGTGGCAAAAGACCTTCAAGATGATAGCCAAGGCTGAGAACGAGCTAAACAAGATGCCGATTGAGAAGCTTCATGTGGTTGGACCAGATGCAGACTTATGGGTAAAGCTTGGAGAGAAGAAGAGATGGATGGGTGGTAGCGGAAGGAACATTCCGTCTTTTGAAATATTTACTTCTCCTGACTGG
>CAZCQK010000022.1:7172-8896 GCA_964500855.1 uncultured Candidatus Saccharibacteria bacterium | reverse complement strand
GGGTGGTAGCGGAAGGAACATTCCGTCTTTTGAAATATTTACTTCTCCTGACTGGCGAGGCACCAACGGATGGATTAGATTCTCTGAACCACTCTACCGCTATGGTAACCTGATAACTGGTATCGAGCTCTGGTTTAAGGACGGTAAGGTAGTGAAAAGCAAAGCCAAGCAAAATGAGAAACTTCTAAAGCAAATGATTGCTACCGAAAACGCAGACAAGATTGGAGAATACTCGCTAACAGATAAGAGATTCTCACGTATAACCAAGTTCATGGCAGAAACTTTATTTGATGAGAATGTTGGTGGTAAATACGGTAACACTCACCTCGCACTAGGTAATGCCTATCATGATTGCTACGCTGGAGACCCAAGTGAAATGAAGCCGGAAGACTGGGAAGAACTAGGATTTAACTCTTCATCAGTTCACACTGACATAGTCTCCACCACACCTCGCACAGTAACAGCAGTAATGAAAGACGGCACAGAAAAGATAATCTACAAGAATGGACTATTCACCTTCCTGGACTAAGGAACAAATCAAAGATCATAAAGAAGCAGCAGAAAGACTTGGTAAGATCAAGAATGAGGTAATTCAATTGCTAGAAAATAATAATGGGGTATGCGAAGAAGATGTTTTGAGTTATATCCAAAGGGCATACAAGAAGCATGGTCTCAAAAATGACAGCAAAAAAGAATTCGCAATTGTTGCTTTCGGCAAGAACACTAATCAAGTCCACTACTTCCCGAAAGGCAAAGGTATAAGAGTTAAAAATGATAGTCTCATCCTAATAGACTTATGGGCCAGACTCGATAAGAAGAATGCGCCGTATGCTGATATGACATGGATGCTATGGTATAGACCAGAGACAAGTTCACTAAACAAATACCCTCCCCTTTGGAGCACTTTGGCCAAAGCAAGAGATAATGCAATCAAACTAATCAAGAGACATGCGAAGCAGAGGCGCCTACCGAGAGGGGTAGATATAGACCGAGTATCACACGACACACTTGGAGAAGAAGCACTCGGTCATGGCATCAAACACACCATAGGGCATTCTCTAGGCCTCGACTCCCCTCACGGCAAACAACCTGGTATCAACTGGAGAGAATACTCACCAATAATAAAAAATATGGGCTACACAATAGAGCCAGGAGTCTACCTCAAGGACTTCGGCCTTCGAACAGAGATAGATTTCTACGTTGATGACAGCTTCAATGTGATCATCACCACCCCAGTACAAAAATCTCTAAACATAATACTCAATTACGATAAAATATAACTCGTGGCAACCAAGCAAACAAAACCAAAGACTAAGGTATTGGTATTTGGCACATTCGACCATCTCCATCCAGGTCATGAGTCCTTCTTGAAGCAAGCTAGCGAGCTTGGCGAGCTCCTTATATCCGTATCATCAGATAAGAGCGCCAAGCTCCGAGGTAAAGCTCCGACTAACACTGAATCCAAGAGATTGAAAGCAATCAAATCGCTAAAGTTAGCAAAGGGTGTGTCCATCGGTGATGAGGATATGAATAGCTGGAGCCCAATAAAAAAATTTAAGCCAGATATAATAGCAACAGGTTATGATCAAAAAGAATTGAGGGCAGGTCTCAAGCAAATCCAGCCAAAATTCAAATTCAAAATAAAAACCATGAAGCCATTCAAACCAAACACTTATCATTCAAGTATTATTAAAACCTGCCCTTTCTGCACTAACACTGATATT
>CAZCQK010000022.1:3548-7072 GCA_964500855.1 uncultured Candidatus Saccharibacteria bacterium | reverse complement strand
CACCTCCACATACTCCCAAGAAAATCAGGTGATACAGGTATACTAAAATACGAGCCTCGTAAATTTATATATAGACCAGGTAGCAGAGAGCCAAGTCCAGAAGCAGAATTAATAAAAATAGCAAAACTAATATCCAAAAACATAAAATGAGTCACGAAATAGAAACAAAGGTACTAGATATTAACAAGGAATTAATTGTAAAAAAGCTAGAAGAACTCGGTGCAACAGGAGGCCAAAAGACTAAACTGACCGTAACCTGGTATAGAGAAATCGGAGTTAAGGAAGGTGAAGATAATTGGTATCTAAGGATTAGGTCATATAATGACAGCAAACACGAAGTCACATGGAAGGCTAAATCTCAGATTATTGGAGTATCACGAAAGCATAAAGAAATAAATTTTCTAATTGATGAACCTACCAAGCTTGCTGACTTATTTGAAGAAATAGGTCTAGAGCAATACGCTCATCAAGAAAAGTTTCGCACAACATACACTCTAAAAGATTGGCAATTTGATATAGACGAATACCCAAACATGCCAGCTTTTATTGAGATAGAAGGTACTAGTGAAGAGCATATAAAAGAAGCAATGGTACTGCTAGATATCGAGAGTAACAAAACTTGGTCTGATGGGGAGAGGACGTTGATACAAAATGTTTACAGTCTAGACTGGTATAACATGAGATTCTAATCCTATGCACTATCTTGATCCGAAATTCATTATAGAAACACTGGGGCTAGTTGGTACTACCATCATAATATTTGCTGAGTCTGGATTATTTTTTGGATTCTTCCTCCCTGGAGACTCATTACTGTTTACCGCTGGCCTCCTTGCTTCCCAAAACCTAATTGCCCTTTGGCCACTCTTTATTTATTGCTTCATAGCATCTGTTCTCGGAGACACGGTCGGCTACGCATTCGGTAAGAAAGTTGGACCAAAAATATTTAGCAAAGAAGAGTCCCTTTTCTGGAACAAGTCTCATATCCAAAAGACCAGATCCTTCTTCGAAGAACATGGTAAGAAAGCTGTGATACTAGCTAGATTTACCCCCATCGTGCGCACATTTACTCCAATACTCGCCGGGGTAGGCCAAATGGATTATCCAATATTCTTAAGATATAATCTCGTTGGAGCAATACTGTGGACAGCAAGTATGATATTTGGAGGATTCTGGTTTGGTAAAATAATCCCAAACCCAGATAAGTATCTCCTTCCTATTATCGCAGTAATAGTCATACTTTCTATTTCACCTCAATTAAAAGCATTAATAAAAAGAAAATGAAAAACTTCATAGAAGAGTTCAAAGCATTCGCCATAAAAGGAAACGCAATCGAGCTAGCAGTCGGTATCGTAGTCGGTACTTCATTTAACGCCGTAGTAACATCACTTGTTAATGATGTAATAATGCAAGCTATTGCCATGATCTTCGGTCAGCCAGATTTTAGTAGCATCATGATAGGCGCGGTCAAGATTGGTAGCTTCATAAATAGCCTTGTAAACTTCCTCATCGTCACCTTATCAGTATTCGTTGCAATCAAAGCAATGAATAAAATAATGCCAGTTAAGGCTGAAGCCAAGTAATTAGGAGACAATAAGTCCGTCACTTAGACGCACAACTCTATCACAGAGTTGTGCGTATTCGTCTTCATGAGTAACCATGACGATTGTTTGACCCTCTTTATTGAGCTCCTTAAATAACTGCATTACTACCTTTGATGACTCACTATCAAGGTTCGCAGTTGGCTCATCAGCAAAAAGTATTTTGGGCTTGTGGGCTACTGCTCTTGCGATGGATACTCTCTGTTGCTCTCCACCTGAAAGTCTACTTGGCAAGCTATGAAGCTTCTGACCGAGACCAAATCTCTCTAAAGTATTTTGAGATATTCTGTACGCATCTTCTTTGGTCACTCCTTGCATAAGTAGAGGCAGAGCCACATTCTCAATAGCAGTTAGATCTGGAAGCAGTGCATAATCTTGGAACACATAACCAAGTCTCATAAGTCTAAATCTTCCCTTTTCTTCAGTAGTCATTGTGTGCGTATCTACTCCATCAATAACTATCTCGCCGGCAGTCGGCTCATCTAGAAGTGATAATTGATACATGAAGGTACTCTTACCAGCACCACTTCGTCCCATAATAGCAATGAACTCTCCATCATTAGCAACAAAATCAATACCCTTAAGTACTCTTGTTATCTTATCTCCGTCTACGAAAGTTTTTACTAAGCCTTTTGTTTTAATCATATGTTTATCTTCCTAATATAGCATCGAGTGTATTTCTCCTTACTATCATTCGCGCAGGAATATAACCCGCAATGATAGTAGCAAATACGAGAAGCATCATTCTAAGCATCGTCTCAAAATAAGGTGCGACAAGAATACCATCACTAAACGGGAAGTTGATAGGGTGCTCGATAAAGTACGGGATGAGTAATAAATAAAGAATAACAAGTCCAATAGCAGACCCGCATATTGCGTAGAAGCATGATTGAATCACGTACGATATCTCAATAACCACACCATCAATACCGATACCCTTCATAATACCGATATACTTTCTTCTAGTGATAGCATTGATGAATATAACAATAAATATTGTTATCGACGCTACCACAAGTCCAATAGAACTAATCATATTACCGAGTAGTGCGAATGTTGCCTTTATATCCTTAAGAAACTTTGGTTGAGCATCCTCATAGGTCTTAACCTTAGCGTATCTATCTACTCCAGATCGGATCAAAGCATCCTTAACAAGAAGTGGGTCCGCCCCATCCTTAAGCTTCACCGCAATCTCCTTGACGTTATAATCATCGCGACCAATAAGCTCCCTAAACTGCTTTTCTGGGAAATAGACCTTGATACTCACCTCCTGCACCTTGCTTTTGATTATACCTTTCACTGTCACCTCACGAGACACATCACCCATAGTCACTCTTATCTTATCGCCTGCCTTCACATTGATTGCAGTAAACCCAGAAGATTCAACTGGCGTATACTTCTTGACGAAAAGTGAGCCGACTATAACCTGATCATAATCATCTGACTTTAGATAATTACCTTCCACCATAAACTTAGATATACCAGTAAGTCTATCCTCCACTTCAGGATTTATACCAGCGAAAGTAGCCACGGTAATCTCTCTGTCTGTCTCCTTGGCTTTCTCCTTATAGTTAGCCTCCATGGTACCAGACTTAGCATAGCGCGCAGAATAAAGCTCAACTTCAGGAAATGATTTTAGGGTAGCCAAAATATTTGCCGTGTTTTCTATGTACTCTTTCTTATCTAGTGTTGTGATGAGTACATCACTTGTTTGATACTGTCTCTGAGCAGAAATTGAAGACTCAATCAAACCAACCAAAACACCGGAGATAACAGTAAGATTAAGGAAAGTAAGGACCATCACAAAAATAATAAGACCCGTAGTCCACTTACTGGCACGAAGTATCTGCCTAGTCGCCAAGAAAAAACCGATCTTAATATTATGCATCATGACTAATTCTCTGGAGGATTTAGTAGTACCTTATC
>CAZCQK010000022.1:0-3448 GCA_964500855.1 uncultured Candidatus Saccharibacteria bacterium | reverse complement strand
TTTATATCAATAAGAGAATCGTAAAGTCCACTCTCCTTAGACGACATGTCGTTTATTGCGAGATTTACATTAAACCTAGCAGTAGCGAGATCAGTTTTATACTTATCTAGATTTGTTTGACTCAAACTAGCACCAGTCTCAAAGCTATTAACCGCAGGAGCTATCATATCCAAAAAATCCTTAACTGAAGCAGTGTAAGCCTTGGCATCACTTAGCATCGAATCGCTATAAGTATTCACACTTAAGCCAAGTGCAAGGAGCTTAAACTTACTAAGAACATTCTCCACATCTGCTCTAGCCATATTGATTGGTCCCTGCTTCTCCTCATAACCAAAAAACCGATAAGCAATTCTCGGGTTAGAAAGAGTCCCGTCACGGAAATACTGATCAACCTTGTTGTGGACCGCGTCATCAGACTTAGTATAAGCATCCACAATACTATTTACTAACTGTTGCTTATCTATTGTTGTTTGAGAAGAGACTGAGTTTCCACTTTGAAGCCTTTGGAGTTCGGCCTTAGCAGCGTCTAGATCAGCGAGAGCCTTATCCCGAGAAGCGAGCACATCACTTGAATTAAGAGATGCGATGACCTCCCCTCTTTTTACAGAATCACCAACCTTGTTGTTTACGCTTGCCACAGTACCACTAGTCTCAAAAGAGAGTTCAACATCATCCTTGGCGACCACCTTACCAGAAACACTAACAGTCTTGGTAAAATCCGTCTTTTTGATAACCACTGAATCAGTATTCTGACCATTACTTTTAAATGCGAATAAAATAACAACAAGCACAACGACAGCCACAATAGAAAGAATGTATTTATTCTTTAAATAATTTTTGATTGGATTCATGAGAATATTGTAACCCAAAATTTTACCATTGTAAAAACAATCCAAATATGGTTTAATACGAAGGTCCGCGAGGCGGACTTTTTTATATAATGAACTAGCCACCAAACCAATGGAAATCAGAAACATAGCCATAATAGCCCACGTAGACCACGGTAAAACCACCCTTACAGACGCTTTGATGAAGCAGACAGGGATGATTTCTGATGGTACCTCTATGGACTCAAACAAGCTCGAGCAAGAACGAGGTATCACTATCTATGCCAAGAACACTTCAATCAACTACAAGGGCACCAAAATAAACATAGTAGATACCCCAGGGCACGCCGACTTCGGAAGCGAGGTGGAGCGAGTGCTACGTTCTATTGATTGTGTACTTCTTGTTGTGGACGCTCAGGAGGGTCCTATGCCTCAGACTCGCTTCGTACTCAAAAAGTCACTCGAACTCGGACTAAAGCCAATAGTAGTAATCAACAAGATAGATAAGCCAGCAGCAAGAATAAGTGAAGTCCATGACGAGGTACTCGAACTATTCCTCGAGCTCGGAGCGAACGATGAGCAACTCAACTTCCCTATGGTCTATGCCATTGGTCGCGAAGGTGTAGCTATGAAATCTCCAACTGATGAGAAGAAAAATCTTGATCCGCTTCTAGATGTAGTACTTGCCCATGTACCAAAGGCTGATAAGGATGCCGATAAAGAACTCAAAGCTCAGGCTTTCAACCTTGGATACGATAACTTCCTTGGACGACTTGCTATCACACGTATCTACTCTGGTAAGATTAAGACCAACACTGATGTTTTCCTAAAAAAGCAGGATGGTTCTACCAAGAAGTACCGCATCACTAAGCTATTCACATTCGAAGGCGTAAACAAAAAGGAAGTTCCTGAAGCAAGCTCAGGAGATATTGTAATGGTAGCTGGTCTTACTGACGTGTATATCGGAGACACCATAACAGACACGGAGTCAGTAGAACTACTACCAGCAATCCATATCGACGAACCAACAATTGCCCTAGACTTTCTAGTAAACGACTCGCCTTTCGCTGGACGAGAAGGTAAATTCGTAACAAGTAGACAGATCAGAGAAAGACTCGAGAAAGAAATGGAAATAAACGTAGGACTAAAAGTAGACTTCGGTTCTGCTGAGAGATTCAAGGTCTACGGTCGTGGTGAGCTCCATATCGCAGTACTACTCGAGAACATGCGTCGAGAAGGATTTGAAGTCCAGGTATCAAAGCCTGAGGTTATTATCCATGAAGCAGATGGCGTAAAGACTGAGCCATTCGAGGAAACAACAATCGACACTCCAACAGAATTTTCTGGTTCTGTTATCGAAAAGCTTGGTAAGCGTAAAGGTATCATGACCAACATGAAGCAAGATGGTAACCAAACTCGCCTTACCTTCGAGATACCGACTAGAGGACTCCTTGGTTATCGTAACGAATTCACAATAGACACAAAGGGTGAAGGAATCCTATCTTCTCGATTCGTCGAGTTCCGTGCATACGCAGGAGAAATAGAACACAGAGATACAGGAGCAATGATCTCAATGGAGAATGGTAAAGCTCTCGCCTACTCACTATGGAACCTCCAAGACCGAGGTCAGCTCTACATCGGCGCTGCTACTGACGTATATGCAGGTATGGTTATCGGTAACACATCAAAGGGTGAAGAGATGGACGTAAACCCAACCAAGAACAAAAATCTCACAAACGTACGATCTTCTGGTAACGATGAAGCACTCTACCTAGTACCTCATATAGAAGTAGACATCGAGCGAGGTCTTGAAATCATGAGTGATGATGAGTACCTAGAGATAACCCCTCAGTCAGTTCGAATCCGCAAGAAGTTTCTAAACAAAGCCGAGCGCGATAAGGCAAGAAAGAAGTAAAGGACTTAGAGGGGTACAAGTTTTGAGGAGCTCTCGGAATGCGACGGCGTGAGAGTGAGCGAATTTTTCAGCAGAAAAATTACGCGTGTCCGAATAAACTTGCACCCCGAGCAGGTCTATTCTAAATAATCTTTACTCTGCGTATTCCATACGCAATAGCAGGTGTACCGAGCTTTCTACCAAGCTCATGCGCGAGAGTGCGCATGTATGTGCCACTACTACAAGCAACTTTTATTTTTAAAATTTGATATAAAGCATCTGACTCTAAAGACTTCTGCCAGAGCTCCAGTATTTCTGCCTGCCTAAAGTCTCCTTTCACTTTCGCTATTCTACTTTGAATCTCTGAAAGTATTTCGCCTCCAGACTTCTCCCACATATCAAGGTAGTTAATCGAATATATTTCCACCTCCTTTGTGGGCAACGGCTCATCCAGTGCTACATTATTAGCGATAGCTGAAAGTGTAACAGATGCAAAAACTTTGGAGGAGTATCTTGGATATTCTTGAGTAAACTTTCCCACGAAACTCTGTAAAGTAAGAAAGACATCGTCAAAATGAATTTTACCTTCACTCACTTTTTCTACCTTACCTAATATGTCATATGTATCTGTCTCAAATCCAAAAAGCACCTCCACCTCATACTCCTTATCAAGCCCGAGATACTTTTCTTTATTTTTACACTCATCGCCAACAAGTATTAGAAGTAG
>CAZCQK010000021.1:0-11496 GCA_964500855.1 uncultured Candidatus Saccharibacteria bacterium | reverse complement strand
GATAAGCACTGCTCGTTAGCCTTCTTCTCATCTATATCCTGCCACCGATTCTCTCCAGACTTACTCTTAAATATGCCCCGAGTCTTCTCAGCAATGTTTATATCCAATATTTCTTTACTATCCTTGAGCACCACATAACTATCAGGAGTAACCTGCCCTGACACTATGGCTTCACCAAGACCCCATGACCCCTCAATAATCATTTGATTTCTATCTTCTGTTACAGGATGCACAGAGAAAGCGATGCCAGACTTCTCACTCTGGACCATCTTCTGCACAACAACCGCCACAGATATGTGAGAATCATGGAGTCCTTTCTCAAAGCGATAAAATATTGCTCTAGGAGTAAAGAGTGATGAAAAGCATCTTTTGATATTTTTGATTAAATCCTTCTTCGTTGTATTAAGAAAACTATCTAACTGCCCTGCCCACGCATGCTCCGCCCCATCCTCTGCTGTGGCACTTGATCTAACCGCAACAAACTCTGCATCCAAATTCTTAAAGGCAGATACTATATCTTTCTCCAGAGACTTAGGCATGGTCGCACTCTCTATTAGTTCTCGGATATTTTCTGAGGCCCTCTCCACAGACTCCATCTCTTTATGATTGACCCTTGCCAAGGTAGCATCTATCTCTTGAATCAGATCTGTTTCTTTTATGAAAAACTCAAAGGCAGATGAAAGGACCACAAATCCAGGTGGAATGGGATTATGTGCATTCTTGTCCTGCGAAGCCTTGGCGAAGTAGGAAGTCATCTCACCAAGAGACGCACCCTTACCACCTGCTATCAGAGAATCGTTCTTGCCCAGATTTTCGAAAGTTTTAATCATTACAATAGACTATACCTTTACTCCGCCTCTTGCAATCTACATCCGCCTTCGGGCTTCGTTTCTTATTGCTTGTTCGAGATGTCGGATTTCATCCGCTGTTTTACGCCTTGTTTGATCTATCTGTCTTAATTTAGATTCTATCTGAGTTTTGAGTAATCTATACTCTCCACCATCAGCACTCTTGTGAAGTTCTGCGTTCATTAGAGTGCGCTTTAGATCTGCGACTTGCTTATCGAATGAAGCAAGTTCATTATTTTTTCTAATGAGATTTAATTCTTCACGAGATTTCTTGACGTTATTTAGGAACTCACTTCCATCTTCAGAAGATCTAGTTACCGCATTAACGCTACCAAGAGTCCCACTTCTATTTACCTTCCCATATACGTCCCCAAGTGACATCCTAGTGACCGAGTCTTCCTCCTGACTGCCTTATAGCCTTTTCGACTGTTTTGATTTGCTTGGCGAGTTTCATTTGAGCATTCTTTTCTAACATAGCACTATGTTCTGCTCCTTCTCGCATGATCTTATCATGCTGTTCGGTTAGAGCCTTTGCTCCACTATC
Organism: uncultured Candidatus Saccharibacteria bacterium; assembly: GCA_964500855.1. Taxonomy (GTDB): domain Bacteria; phylum Patescibacteriota; class Minisyncoccia; order Phycocordibacterales; family CAIRYW01; genus JAQBQZ01. The sequence goes on along the minus strand of CAZCQK010000021.1, from coordinate 10,104 downwards.
ATTTACCTGTTTTTGTAAATCTGCTAGAGACATAAAATAAATTTATATAGTAATTATTCAGCTAAATACCGCTACATTATTTCTATATGCTAATTATACCAGATAATCACTAAAGCAAGTGGCTCAAATATTAGAGAATAAGCATTGAATCACCGAAAGAGAAAAATCTCATCTTCTCCTCTATAGCTCTCTGGTATAACTCAATAACACCTATCTCGGCCCCCTTATACTTGAGATACGCATCAACTAGCATAAGAAGTGATGATTTAGGCACATGGAAGTTAGTTATCAAAGCGTCCACCATATTAAATTCAAATCCCTTTCTAATAAAAATATCAGTAGGGCTCGCCACCTGCTCTCCGCTCATGATGGCATCATCAAATGCTTCTAAAGTCCGGACCACAGTAGTCCCAACCGCAACAACAGATCTAACACCTTTCTTAGCATCTCTTATTTTCTCTGACTCAGACTTATCAATCGCCACAAACTCACTGTGCAAGATCCCTTTTTCCATATTCTCTATCGTAAGAGGCTTGAAAGTCCCGAGACCAACATCAAGAGTAACGAAGGCTCTAGTAACACCGATGTTCAAAAGCGACTCAAATACTCTATCTGTGAAATGAAGCGATGCTGTTGGTGCTGCAGCAGCCTTACCACGATTAGCAAATATAGTCTGATACCTATCTCGTAATTCATCTTCGGACATATTGTGATCTTTGATATATGGTGGGAGCGGAGTTGTGCCATGTTTAATCAAAAAATTTTCTAAATCATTTAGACTAAGAGAAGTTTTCATGGTTACCACCTTCTCCAGAACCTTCACTACCTCAAACTCCTCGCCTTCTATCTCAAATTTATCACCCACAGAAACCGCTCCACGCACCATAGAGAGCACTTCCCCTTCATTCGTAATCTCATTTACCAAAATCAAAACCTCTCTCTTCTCATTATTACCATCATTCATAAAGACTCTAGCAGGTAGCACTCGAGTATTATTAAGTACCAAGAGAGATTCTCTTGGTATATATCTAGACAGGTTCTTAAACACATCAAAAACAACCTCGTTAGTCTTCGTGTTATAGACCATAAGCCTCGCCTCGTCCCTCGGCTCGGCCGGATTTATGCCTATCAACTCCTTAGGTAGTATGTAGTTATAATCTTCGATATCCATTGGCAAAATGAGCTTCTCATGATTATATAAAAATATCAATGGATGAATTATTAAGCTACGCAAAATCAAATAACATAGAAATAGGCCCAAAAAGGCAGAAAATGTTCGAGACTTACCTCGAGACCCTGCTTCTATGGAACCAGAAGTTTAACCTAACAGGTATCAAAGAGAGGCAAGATATCTGGCACAAGCACTTTCTGGATTCTCTAACAGTCCTTCAAGCACTACCTGCTAACTCAAAGCGTGTTATTGATATTGGTACAGGCGCAGGATTCCCAGGCGTACCACTAGCAATCGTTAGACCAGATCTATCCATCACAGTAATAGACAGCACAGGCAAGAAGATTCAATTTATCAATCATCTAATAAAGGAGCTAGGGCTAAACAACGTAGAGGCACTTCACGCTCGCGCCGAAGAATTAGCACATGATAAGAATCATAAAGGAAGGTATGACGTCGCATTCGGCCGAGCAGTCACACTACTCCCAAAGCTTTCCGAATACGCACTCCCATTCCTCAAGATAGACGGAGTACTCATAGCTCAAAAAAAGTCAGGTACTGATGAAATAGAAGCAAGCGAAGAAAGCATAATCAAACTAGGTGGAGAGATAACAAAAGTGATAGACCTCAATATCAAAGACCTACCAGAGAGATCACTCGTCCTAATAACTAAGAAGTCTAACTAGTGGACGACACCTCCCTTTCCATACTTTGGATTGGAGGTATAGTCACATTTGCTCTTATCCCAAAGACCGATACCTGAGGTTCTAGCTTTATTTTCGGCATCCTTAAATTCCTGTCTAAATTCATAAGGAGTGTTATATGTGTACTCAAACGCATAACCACTCGAAATCATAATCAAGTTCACAAACTCTCCATCACTAAGATAAACATAACCGAGTGTTCTACCGTACTTATCCTTATCACCTTGAGTAGGATCACCTTTAACAACCACATCCTTATCGAAAACCAGCGATTCCATAAAATGACTTGCCTCCTTACCAAAGCACTGCACACTGACTCTCGGATCTACTGACTCAGGAGTGTTAATGCCTATAAGTCGCACAGTTGTGACCTCGCTCGAATCCGCCTGCTTAATTTTGATGGTATCTCCATCTACTACCTTAACCACATGTGCCTCAATCTGACTTGGGAGAGGTACGTTACTATTATATGTTGCTAAGTTCGGCTGATAGATAGCTTTAACAATAGAGAACACTATCGCTACAAGCACCATACCAACTGATAATCTTTTTTTACTTTTCATATGAATGTAGATATTCTACCACTTCATCCACCAACTTCTGCCATGCCGAATTCTCAAACATAGATCTAACAGATAAATAATCAAACCACCCAGCTTCGCGAACCTCACTTTGAAACTCTTCTGGTATTGCTACCTCATGATTACTTGGGAAAGCCAGGAACAGTCCCACCTCTTTACTTTCAAACCCATGCCTTGGGAAAAGTGGCTGATACTTCACAGTAAACATTCTATCGCAAGCCAAATCATCTACTCTTATCCCCGTCTCTTCGAACATCTCCCGCCTTGCGGTAACTATCGGAGTCTCACCTTCTTCGGTATGACCCTTTGGAAACGACCAGTAGCCCTTGGCCTGCTGTATAAGAAGCATCTGATAACCATTACTTGATTCTCTGACAGGTATGATGCCGTATGAGTAGTCTGTTTTTGTCATTCGGACATTGTAACGTATAATTTATAAATATGACAAACATCAAAGAAGAATTATCCAAAACATTTAGAGGCGACATAGACGAATCAGATTCTACCAGAGAAGAATACTCTCATGATGCGAGCCTTTTTGAAATCAAACCAAGAGTAGTTATATTCCCTAAGGACGCCCTCGACGTAAAAAGCGCAGTGGCATTCGTCAGGAAGTACAAGTCCGAAGACCAAACACTTTCAATAACCGCGAGAAGTGCCGGCACAGACATGTCAGGTGGAGCCATCGGTAGCTCCATAATCATGGACTTCACAAGATACATGAACCAAATCATAGAAGTCACCGACTCTCATGCAATCACCATGCCAGGATGCTTCTATCGCGACCTCGAGAAAGCGACTCTCAAGATAAACCGCATCATGCCAGCCTACACAGCATCCAAAGAGATAAATGCGCTCGGCGGAATGATAGCCAACAACAGCGGAGGTGAGAAAGCCATCAAGTACGGCAAGACCGAAAACTTCATTGAGAGTCTCAAGGTAGTACTAAGTGATGGCGAAGAATATGTGATTAAACCCCTCAATAAATCCGAGCTTGAAACCAAGATCAAAGAGAACACATTCGAAGCCAAGATTTATAAGAGCATTTATGATTTGATAATCCAGAACCTCGTGGAGATAAAGCAAGCTAAACCAGACGTGTCCAAGAACTCAGCGGGTTACTACTTGTGGAATGTGTGGAATGAAGAGACAGAGACCTTTGATCTATGCAAGCTCATCTGCGGATCACAAGGAACACTCGGCATAGTAACAGAGATAACATGGAAGCTAGTGCCGACCGAGCCCTACTCAAATCTACTTGCTGTATTCATGCCAAACATCGATAACCTAGGTAAAGTAGTAGCAGAAATAGTGCCTTTCAAGCCAGATAGTCTAGAGACTTATGATGACTACTCGATGAAGCTTGCGGTAGAGTTTTTCTTTGATTTTTTCAAAAGTTTAGGATTCATAGGCGCTATTAAATTGGGTATCAAATTTATACCAGAAGCATGGATGCTACTTACAGGAGGCGTTCCGAAATTGATTTTGCTTGTTGAAATTGCGGGATCAAATCAAGATGAAGTAAAAACAAAATTAGAATCAATCCAATCCAAAATCAAACATTTCGGTTATGACATGCATATTGCCAAAGACCAAGGTGAAGCTTCAAAGTATTGGCGCATAAGAAGAGAAAGTTTCAACATGCTTCGCAAGCACGTCCATGGTAAGAGGACTGCGCCATTTATAGATGACATAATCGTCAAACCAGAATTCCTTCCAGAATTCTTACCAAAGGTCCAAAAGGAAATAGATGCGTACAAGCTAGTCTACACGATAGCCGGCCACGCAGGTAACGGTAACTTCCACATAATCCCTCTCATGGACCTCAACTCTCCGTTCTCTGGAGACACAATCCTCGAACTATCAAAGAAGATTTATTCTCTTGTCCATGAATACAAGGGCTCAATCACAGCAGAACACAATGACGGAATAATCCGTACTCCGTTTCTAAAGGAGATGTATGGAGAAAACATTGTTAAGTTATTTGCTGAAACCAAGTCAATCTTTGATCCTCAAAATATCCTAAACCCAGGTAAGAAAGTCGGTGGCACCTTCGAAGATATTAAGACCTTTATAAAGAAGAAAAACTAGTGACTGTCTTCTGCCTTCACTTCTGTTGAAGTGGCTGTTGAAGTAGCTTCTACCGACTCCTCCACTTGCTTAGTAGCACGCACTGGCTTTAGGCTGAAAGTTGGTTTTGGTGCCTTTGCTTGACTAGTGATTTTGGTGATTATCTTCTTGGCGCTGTTGTATGATTCTGCTACTGCTTTAGCATTCATTGCCTGATCTGTTGATTGCTTAAATAGCACAACCGCATTGATATAAGAATCCGCATCGAGCGCTTCACTTCCATTCTCATAAGACGCCTTGGCACTTATGAGTGCGTCAGTTGCCTTTACCTTAGCGTCCCCTGTCATGTTTGCTCCGATGTATTTCTCCACGTCACTTATCCGTGCCTCGGCAGTGCGTCTCGCGTCCTCAGCACTATCATCAGTCTCAATGCCCACATCAATAGCAGAAGTAGTAGGGCTACTTAATACAGCCATGACTTTAGAAACAGCATGAGGAAGTATATTAGAAGTAGAAGTATGGTCTTCTACCAAAGCAATGCTTTGGAGTATATCCTTGTGCGCTGATAAGTTACCACGAAATTCAGTCAAAACTTTTTGACCTGTATTCTTATCTTGCACCCCAATCTCCTCGATTTTCTTCAAAGTATTATTTGATGATACGGAGAAAGAATTCTCAAGGGCTACTTTGGTAGTTACGTCGAGCTTACCAGAAGCCGAGAGCGCCTCTGCTTCCTCAAGTCTTCTTACCGCTTGAATAGCGTTGACTCGTGCCTGTGCACTACTAGTGAACGCAAATGCCAAATCCACTTTCTCACTCAATTGTTTAAGTGGGTACATAGCGTCTCCCGGTAAAGCATTCTGAGAAGCAAATGTTGAGATACCTCCACCCAATATAAGAATAACAAGAAGTGATGGCACGAATGCTCCACTTTTCATATAACCCATAACAGATTGAACGAATGTGTTCCTAGATTTTAGATTTAGTGAAGCGTCAATAAAGCTCGATATGTTGCCACGCATCAAATCCTTCTCTTCGTTTGTTAGAGATTCTTGCCTTAAATGATTTATTTTTTTAAATTTTTGATCCATTTTATTTATCCAAAATACTTTTCAACTTTTTGATTGCTCTATGATGCCTTACCGTAACCGCATTTGCTTCCTCCCCCGTAACAGACGCTATCTCACCGAAAGAAAATCCCTGTACGTACCGCATAATAATAACATCCTTGTATTCCACAGGGAGATTATCAAGAGCATCCATGGCTATATGACTATCCGCATAATCCTCAATCGAGAAAGAGACATCCTCTTCAGGCTCAAACCCGTCCTCAAGTAGTATATCAAGGGACTGGTGCCTCTTTAACCTATAATAATCTATTACCAAATTCTTCAATGTTCTAAATAAGAAAGCCTTGAGATTATCCACCACTCCTCCCTTACTTATATAATTCCAAGTCTTAAAAAACGACTCTTGCACCAAGTCTTTGGACACCTCCCTATCGCTCACATGAGAAATAGCATAACGAAATAACGCGTCTGCATGCTCATTATAAGCCTCAATAAAACTTTCTTTCTCTGCCTTCATAGACGATTCAAAGGGAGTAATATTACGCCCCAAGGTTATATTCTAGCACACCCTCTACCACTGCCATCCCAAAATCCCCTTCTTAACACAAAGCGGTACAACATAAGAAATCACATGATCCATAACGTCGAGACGCTTAATCTCATCTAGCGATACGTACCTCCACTCCACAATAGTCTCATCACGCAAAAACATAGTACCAAGCAACACCACCTCAAAAAGCGATAGTCTAAATATCTGATCAGGCTTTCTCTCTGGTATTTCTATGTCACCGATTTTTGACTTTATTCGAAGAGGACATCCGATAATTCTTTGAAATAAATTAGTAATGGCTCGCTCTTCTGTGAGCCAGTGGCCCTGCTTCACTTCTACCAGGTCCCACTTCGAATCCACTCTTCTTACCATAAGAAGCTTATTATCTTCTACGGCTATGGCGGCTATCTTATGGAGCACTTCCTCACTCATTGATTATTGATACTGAATAAAAAGTGGCGCCGGAGTCATAGAGATAACTTCATCATAAGTAAGCATTCGAGTAGACGGCGGTAGCAGGTCGTTTTTATAAAACAGCTTAAAGCCTGTAAACTGAACCGGCTCAGGATATATTACTTGATTATATGTACCCTTCTTCTTTGCTGGCGAACCCCATCCATCCATATCCATAACAATCTGCACTTCCTTAAGTGGAGTTATATTCTTATAGCCTGTGACCATATTGTGAGTAAACCTATGCACCACAAGCACCTTCGGTGTTAACTTATTTTCTCTAACCAACTTCGCCAAGTAATTGGCGGCATAATTAATATCAGAAGCATTGAATGTACCAATCACGCTCCCAGGCTTATCACCAAACTTCATAGAAAATTCCGGATCAATAGCAAGGTGTACGTTGGGTAACTTAAGATATTTCTCGAGTAGCGGTAGCTCAGTCTCTAGATTACTAAGTCCCACTTGAATATCAAGAATCACAATACCATCGACTTGCTTAGCCAAATCAAGCGCATGATCTATCTCCTTATCAGGCATTCTAAGGCGATACTTACCGTCCTTACCAGCACTCCCCTGAGCCGTCACAGCGATATAATCAATGGCAGGAAGTACAGGAGTCTCCTTGTCAGCTTTATTCCACTTATCTACCTCAGCACGCAACTTAGCGAGCATCACATCAGTCGGGTACTGACCAAGGACCCCCATACCCTTAGAATAGAAGTTACCGTAATAAGCAACAATTCTCTTGAATGGAAGTATGGCTCCACCATCTGGATAGACGGTCTTTACTGGCCACAACTTCTTTACCGAAGTTGGCTTGGTTGTTGATGCGGTAGTAGTCGCAAGAGTTGAAGTCGCAAGCGTCACATGCGCCATATAATTAAGCTTCTTATCATAAAGCGCAGTATCGAGTATGAGAGGATAGGTAGTTGTAGTCGTTGCTACTTCTGCGTCCGCATTATCAGCTACCAACTTATACTTCTCAGTAGTTGGAATCAAAAATAAAGCAACAAAAAATAGTGTTACGGATGCCAATATGTACCCTATTATTTTGTTTGATTGCATACCACTAATTTAATATATTAGAAATCGAAAGCAAGCGATTGTACTTAGCAAGTCTCTCTCCTCTTACCGGCGCACCAGACTTGATGAAAGGCACACCAAGCCCAACAGAGAGATCTGCTATCAGACTATCATTGGTCTCTCCTGATCTATGTGATACGAATGGCTTCATACCACTTGATTTGGTTAGAAGAACCGCTTCTATCGTTTCTGTTATTGTGCCGATTTGATTTGGCTTGATTAAAACAGCATTGATAGCACTCAAGTCCTTGGCCTTTTTGATACGTAAAGTATTAGTAACAGTTAAATCATCTCCAACAATCATCACCTTATCACCAAGTCTTTTATTTAGATTCGAAAAGCCCTCCCAGTCCTCTTCACTAAGTCCATCTTCAATCGAAATTATCGGATATTTATTTGAAAGTCCCTCGAGCCAATCAATCATTTCTGATGAGGTGAGATTTCTCTCTCCTCCAGATTTCAATTTATAACTTCCATTATCAAACAAAGTACTTGAAGCAACATCTAACGCAATTTTTATTTGAGAAGTAGAGTACCCTGCGCTCTCTATGGCTTCTATTATCAGATCTATAGCCTCTTCGTTAGAAGAAAGTCGTGGAGCAAATCCTCCCTCATCACCAACAGCTGTACTAAGCCCTCTAGATTTCAAAATCTTGCGAAGCGAAGCTACTATCTCAGATCCTGCTCTAAGCTTCTCTTCGAAACTATTAAGGCCAACTGGCGCAATCATAAATTCCTGAACATCGAGCCCGCTGTCTGCATGCTTGCCACCATTTATAATATTAAACATAGGAGTAGGGAGAGTAAGTCCGTCTGGAGAGAAAGTCTTGAAGTATTCAAATAACTCCACCCCACGCTCCAAAGCGACTGCCTTAGCGAAAGCCATGGAGACTCCAAGCATAGCATTAGCACCTAGATTTGATTTGTTACTTGTGCCGTCTAGCTCTATTAATAAATGATCAAGAGCGTTCTGATCCAAGTCCTTACCACACACTGCTTTAGCAATCACACAATTGACGTTCGAAACAGCTTTCGTTACTCCAAGCCCACCGTACCTAGTCCCACCATCTCTTAACTCACATGCTTCAAATTTACCTGTACTTGCTCCTGACGGCACTCCAGCACTCGCCTTCGCTCCACCTGTGAGCTCGAGTGCGACTTCGACTGTTGGATTACCTCTCGAATCCAGTATCTCAAGCGCTTTAATTGATTTAATATTAGACATTAGAGATTCTTACCAAATTATTTCTAGGCTTCACGTCCTTTATGTGCTTTTCTGCTTCGACTATAACCTCACCCATAATAGTCACTGCCTCCACAGGATACTTACCAATAGAAGTCTCTTCGGAGAGCATGGTGTAGTCAGACCCGAGCATAATAGCGTGATAAACATCAGTCACTTCGGCTCGTGTTGGCCTTGGATTTGATACCATCGAGAGTAACATCTCGGTTGCTGTGATGACTGGCTTACCTGCATCCTTGGCCTTTTTGATTATTTCACCTTGAAGGAATGGCACCTGCCACACCGGAGCTTCATTACCAAGGTCCCCGCGAGCGACCATTATGGCGTCTGCTTCATTTATTATTTCATCCAAGTTATCCATTGCTTTCACTCTCTCAATCTTTGCTAACACCTTCTGTGTGCCACCGCATTGGTTTATGAATTCCTTACAATCGACTACATCCTGCTTATCTCCAACAAATGATACGCCGATATAATCCACTCCCTCTTTCACAGCAAATTCAATACACTCACGATCCTTATCCGTCAAAGCACTGATAGCTTCGTGATCATAAGTATGGTACTTATCCTGCTGGATTCTCGGACCAGGCATGTCAGCAAGAATCGGTATCTCTCTGCCTAGATCTTTCTCGAGCTGTCTTATAATTTTGATTTGCTCTCTCCTCTCGTCAAAATCCGACCAAGAGAAGTTGAACCGCACAACACCAAGACCGTTTTGTAGCATCTGTTTTAGAGTCTCGTAGCTTGATGAAGCGGGACCGATTGTTGCTACTATTCGTGATTTCATATTATTCATGCGTTTACTGATGATTCTATCTGTCTAATTTCTTTGGAGACCATGTGACCATCATGATTCAAGCTATATACTACCACCGCACCGAAAGGCATTTCCAATTCTTTAATATCATCATTAGAGATACTTTCAATGTACTTCATCATAGCTCTAATAGAATTACCATGAGCCACAAGAAGCACATTCTTACCGCTTTGAAGTATTGGGAGAATTGTTTCTAAATAAAATGGCACCACTCTTTCATAAACATCCTTAAGCGTCTCACCGTTTGGCACTGGATAATCCCACTCTCTACGTACCTTGTTCCACGCCTCAGTACCAATCAAATCCTGCATCTCCCATTTATTCTTACCAGTATAATCACCATAATCTCTTTCATTGAG
>CAZCQK010000020.1:7882-11828 GCA_964500855.1 uncultured Candidatus Saccharibacteria bacterium | reverse complement strand
CTACCTCTCCCCTGTGGATAAATGTTGGACATCGGATGTCCAACATTTATCCACAGGTATGAAAAATTGGTAAAATCGATAGGTTTGATAATAAAGAAACCCCACGGACGAACCGTAGGGTTAAACTGGTAGATCTCCGCCTTCTTAAACAACCATCTTACCTGATTAATTTTCGCGCAACAGGCGCTTCAAGTAACCAAGCAGATATGACTCCGTTGCGAATTGCCTCTCGAGGCACCGCTCTGGTATTTTGACCTCTCGGTCAATCTGCTTAGAATTGATCATAACCCTCATAAAGGCCTTCCCGCCTCTATTGATCACATTCTTAAGTTCAAACCTGAACCGGCGATGAAGCTTTGCCATACCAGCTTTGATTGAAGCAAAGTGGGAATGACTGAGTGTGCTCATTGGTGCTTGATCACTATCCATAAAGAACATCTATACCTCTGTACTTTGCTTTGCGTCCGCAAAACAAAACCAGCTCCCGAGGTGGAGAGCTGGCTTTTGGTTCTTAGTTAATTCCTTAAGACACACAAGTCAAATCTCCACCGGTATTACCGAGGTTGAGCAGGAGGCTCAGAGCTAAAGCAGAATACTGCTCGCCTGAAACTAGATTTGTTTGCTTTAATTGCATGTGGGATATATTACGCCTCAAATGAACACTGTCAATAATGAGAGCCCGGCAACGTAGTTGCCGGGCTTCTCGAGACCTCTTACCAAGTGATAACGAACCTCGCATAGCGAGCATGAGCACAGACATGCTCACAACTCACCATGGCAAATGACTGTCTTTCTGCGGGAATAAAAGACCTTACCACGCCCCAATCGACCACCTCCTCTACTTCAACCACAAGCCGTCCTCGGCCTTCAGTGTGAATCCTCATTCCACAAGAAGAAAGCCTTTCTCTCCTACACAGATACAGTGTCCCACTCCTCCCACTGGAGAGGTTGTTTTTAGCCTCAGCCGGGGAACATGTGACAAGTTCAAGACTATGTCGCCTCGAACTCAAGCGAAACTCACTTTTCATTCGCCTGTCGAATTTGGTTGCAAATCTCATCCTTGTCGGATAAGCATTTCTCGCACTCATAACACCTCCTTGGTTAGATTTAATGAACAAATCAAAAGCCCTCCACACTCGTGGAGGGCTTCTTGCTATCTAAAGTATTTCAGACACTAAGAAACCATCCACCCTAGGTGACTAATGATCTCAATAATGTTTTCAACCCTTAGCAATTTCATGACTTGTATACTACGCCTTCTTTTGCCACCTTTCAAGTGTTACTAGAAGTGGGCTACCAATGAATATTGATGAGTATGTTCCAGCTGTGATACCAACGAGAAGCGCTAGAGCAAAGTTTCTGGTAGCTTCTGGACCGAGAACATAAAGCACCACAAGAGATATGATGGTAGTTAGTGAAGTATTGATTGAGCGTCCAAAAGTCTGAGACACGCTCTCTCCAACCACCTGCTCGAAACTCTTCTTACCACTTTCCTTTCTTAGGTTCTCTCTTGTTCTATCAAATACCACGATAGTATCGTGAACAGAGAATCCAAGCACCACAAGCACCGCAGTGACGAATAGAGAATCTAACTCAGTACCAACATAATGCCCCAAGAAAACAAATACCCCAAGAGGCACGATGACGTCATGGAGAAGCGCGATGATAGCCACTAGTCCATACTTCCAAGAAGCAACTGGTCGCGATACCTTACGGAAAGCAAAGGTGATAAATATCACAATCGCAAGTATAACGAATACAATAGACATCAAAGCCTTACCCTGCAATTCCTCTCCTAGGATTGGTCCGACTGAGTCGAATTCTTTCACCGTAGCAGAAGTATCTTCTCCTGAGACTGTTGCCACGAGACTGAGTCTCTCTGGCTCTGTGAGGTTTTTGGTTCTGATTATTACTCCGTTTTCTCCTGTAGGACGAATAGAATAATCACCTAGATTAAGGATATTAAGACGATTCTTGATAGCAGATATGTCAGGCGCATCCTTGAAGGTCATCTCGAGATTTGCTCCTCCTGTGAAGTCTATACCGAGCTTGAGTCCGAACACTGCTATACCGTAAATAGACACTCCGATTATTATGGCTGAGAGCGCATAAAATATTTTCCTGTATTTGATTACGAACATGTTAGTTAAGTTAAGGATTAAATTATTTGATGCCAGAACCAAATAGGAACTTAGTAAGTCTGTTTGTTTTCTTCACACCGATTGCAAGGAGAAGTGTTCGAGAGACCGTGATAGCCGTAAACATAGAAGTCACGACTCCAATCACGAACACGAACGCAAATCCCTTGATAAGTGTTGATGTGGCGAAATAATAAAGGATTGCACCAGTAATGATTGATGACAGGTTCGAGTCACGGATAGATAACCAAGCTCGATGGAATCCTTCTCGTATCGCATCAGATAAAGCCAATCCTCTCTTTAACTCCTCTTTCATTCTCTCGAAGATAAGGATGTTGGCATCCACCGCCATACCAATAGAGAGTATGAATCCAGCAAGTCCAGCAGTAGTTAGAGTCACAGGCACGAGCTTAAATATTGCGAGGTTGATTATCGTATAGACAGCAAGCGCGATAGTAGCCACCATTCCAGGAAGCCTGTACCAAAGCATCAAGAATATTGCAATAGCAATGAAGCTTATGATGCCAGCAAACACACTAGCGTTTAACGCTCCAGTACCAAGTGAAGCACCAACAGTCTGAGTACTAAGCAAAGTAACGGGCATAGGTAGTGCTCCGAAGTTTAGATCTCTTACCAACTTCTTAGCTTCATCTGGACTGAAGCTTCCGTTTATCTGAGCCTTTCCGTTTTTGATTGGCTCATTTATTTTTGGAAGTGATAGAGGCTGACCATCAAGAAGGATTGCTAGTACCTGACCAACGTTCTCCTCAGTCACCTTAGCGAACAACTTCGCTCCTTCATCATTGAATGCAAGTGAGATAGCAGGAGCTCCTGTACTTGGATTGAATTCAAGAGATGAGTGCGCGAGAAGTCTTCCTGTAAGTCCAGTGTCAGTAAATAGATCAGCTTCTGTTGCTGCAACTCCTGTAGAAGATGCTTTAGCTAAAGTAGTAGAAGCATCGGCTTTAAGAAGCTTGAACTCTAGGTTTGGAGTCTGTCCGATTATACCTATAGCCTTCTCTGTATCAGTTACTCCAGGAAGCTCAACAACAAGTTTCTCAACAACCTTGCCTCCAATCTTATCCTCCTCAGTCTGGACTAGAGGCTCAGATACACCGTAGACGTTGATACGATTGTTGATAGTCTCTCGAAGTGAAGCCATAGCATCACTTACTTCTCCTGGTGCTACCTTTGAGGTATCAGCTTGATAAACAAGATGTGTGCCTCCGGCTAGATCAAGACCGAGCTTAAAAGGAAATTTAGCGAAATAATTAGACCCTCCAACCTCTGTTGAATACAAGAAATATCCACCAAAAGCAGCCAATAAAAGCAAGGCAAATGCTGTAATTCTTACGTTTTTCATGGGTGGAATTATAGCCGTAAATCCAAAATAATCAATCTTAAGGGGAGGTATCGTAGAAGACCTAATTTATACCCGCGAGTCTCTTTAGCTCTGCTATACCTTCCTTAAATGTTACCTTAGGCTCCCATCCTATAAGCTCCTTCGCGAGGCTTATATCTGCCTTTGTGTTCCTTGGCTCGACTCGAGGTGGGATGAAGGCTATCTCTCCTCCTATCTCATGAGCAATATCAAGTATCGATGGGTTGGTACCACTTCCGATATTCATCACCTCCCCCTTACCCACCTTCTCACTCTCAAGAGCGAGAATGTTGGCGCGCGCCACATCAGTCACATAAACACAATCTCTAGTCTGGAGTCCATCACCTGTTACTGTAAGTGGTTTGCCCTGACTCTTTAGATGAAGGAATAGTCCTATGGCCTGAGGGTAAGCTCCAAAGGGATCATA
>CAZCQK010000020.1:0-7782 GCA_964500855.1 uncultured Candidatus Saccharibacteria bacterium | reverse complement strand
ACCGCCTTAGCAAACTCAGACCGAGGTCCAATGAGCGATACGTCTCCCTTTAGAAGGTTCCACGCTTGAGGGAATTCGTCCAACCTAGTCTTACGGAGGAATGCTCCGACTTTGGTGACTTTATTTACCCTGCCCTCCTTCCAATTACCGTTATCATCATAAAGCATTGTTGGAAACTTCATGAGGCGAATTGTTTTGCCATACTGACCAACTCTCTCCTGGAAACTCCAAAATCGATTCACCCCTTCGATCCGTAGCGCAATCCAAATCGGCAAAGCAATGAAAGCGGTGAAGACCAAAATAATCAAAGCAATCATCACATCCATCGCTCGCTTTAGCGCATCATAAAATGCATGTGGAGAAAGAGAGATGTTTTCAACAAACCAGCCGTGCTGAAGAAGTGATATAGGCACCCTATCGAATATATCTTCATAAAGTGCGTAAAGATCTAAGAATTTAACTTTACTAAACATAAGCTCATAAAGTTCAGGTAAGATTGGCACAACTTTCTGATCCTGTGAATCAACAATGATTATTGAAATATCCTCATCTTTGATTCTCTCCAAAATATCACGAGCGAAATCAATACCCCCCATCTTTGAAGTATCTACATGACTTATGACTTCGAAGGCGATTCGCGAATTAGCGTTCACTTCATCCTTCACCTCATCCGCATCCACTCCTCCACCAATAAGCATAGCTCTCTCCCTATGCTTAACATCAAAGAAAGATAGAGCAAACACTCTCCAAAGGAAAGTAAGAACGAGTGAGATTATAATATAGAGGAACAAGATTGTTTTTGGCTCTACTCCAAAGTAAGGAACGGTATAGAAGAAGAGTATAGCCACGAAACTATTCCAAACCTGAGTCTTAAGTAGTAACTCAGGCAGACGACTTCTCCTCACTATCCTCTGCTTCTCATAAAGACCAGCAATAAAAAAGGCAAATATCCATAGGACAAATAGTATAGAAAATGGAGTTAGAATACTCACAAATGCCAGAGTCGAAGGCATGGAGGCGCTTCTTAAGGCCAAAGCAAGCCATAGCGACAGCACGAAGGCCACCAAGTCGCCAGCAAGCAAAAGTATTGATTCCTTTCGGTTTGGAATACTCATAGAAATCTGATAATATGAATACTACAATAGATGACCGAAATCCGCCACCTGCTAAATTTCGGTCTCTTTTTCTTTAAAATGAATGAAAAAAAGAAAAAAATCCTGTTTGTAATCACCAAGTCTAATTGGGGTGGTGCTCAGAAGTACGTCTATGATTTAGCCACAGTACTAAAAGGTAAAGGCTATTCAGTAAAGGTAGCACTCGGAGGTAAAGGTACTCTTTTTGATAAACTAAAAGAAAGCGGTATTGATACAGTATCAATACCATCATTCAATCGAGATGTAGACCTACTCTCAGAAATCAAAACCACTGCAAAATTGTTTGAAATTATTAGATCTTTCAGACCAGACGTAGTCCACCTCAATAGCTCCAAAGCCGGACTTGGAGCACTGGCTTCAAGAATGCTTAGAGTAAAGAAAATAGTATTCACCCTGCACGGCCTCGCACTACATGAAGACAGGTCTCGAATCCAAAAATTTATAATCAAGCAATTATACAGGCTCACCATACTCTTCTGTCACAGAACCATAGTAGTATCAAACGCCCTCAAAAACGAAGTAGCGACCATGTTCCCTTGTCTTGCAAAGAAAATGGTCCTAGTGCACAACGGTCTGCTTATCCCAGAATTTATGGGACGCAAAGAAGCCAGAGACTTACTCATAAGCACAATACCAAACGGCAAGAGCACGATAGATATTCCAACTGCATCAATGGTAATTGGGACAATTGGAGAACTCCATCCAATCAAAGGTCATAAATACTTAATAGAAGGGTTCCGTGAAGTGCTTTATAAATCAGCACTTCCCCTCTTTCTATTTATTATAAGCGATGGCGAAGAGCGAAAGGAGCGTCAAAAGCAGATTGACTCCCTTCGTCTTACCAATAACGTCTTCCTTTGTGGAAGGATAGATGATGCCATACGAGTCCTAAAAGCTTTTGACATATTCATACTACCATCGCTATCAGAAGGTCTACCGTACGCAGTCCAAGAAGCAGGTCTCGCAAGCCTTCCTGTGATAGCAACCGAGGTTGGTGGTATACCAGAGCTAATAGAAAACAACAAAACCGGCATACTAATCCGTCCGAAATCATCAGTAGATATCACTCACTCAATACTTGAAGTCATCTATGATCCAGAGCTACGTAAAAGTTTAGGCTCGTCACTCCACAAAAAAATCAAAGAAGATTTCAATGTGGACCACATGACCATATCCACCGAAAATATATATAATTCCTAAGTAATTTCGTGTTACAATAGTGACATGTCATTTGAATTTGAAGATTCAAGAGGAATCCTAATAAATAGATCAGGGGTAACAGAAAGACCCGCACTCATCTCCTTCCTAATAAAGCACAGACTCGTATCATCAGAATCCACTGCCAATAAAATACTTTTTTGGATTTCAATGATAATATTATTCGTATCACTATCTTTGATTGCTTGGTTTACGTATGAGAACCTCGGCCAGAAGCAAGTAACGTATAAATTATCCAAAGATGTGCTAATAAAGCTCCCTCAAGATACCCAGCAAAGCGTTTTTCAATAAATGAAACTTTCAAAAATAAAATCAATCCTCACAAGACCTCTAGGCAAACATAAGCATGGCTACAAGTGCCCAAAGATTATCAATTTTCTAATAAAAAATAGGGTTGTAAATAACAGAGATGGTGGCACAGAGTTACTATTTCTCATGTCTGTTTGCTTTATATTTATATCTGCTTTTTTGATGATGAAATCCAATAACGTAAGCGGTGATACTCACTATAAATTATCGAGGGAGACGCTTGATAAGTTACCGTCAGAACTAAAGCAAAAGATAATAAAATGAAATTTAAAAGAAATAAAAAACTAAATACTGACTACCGACTACCGAATACTCGTACTGGTTTTACCCTTATAGAACTTCTTGTTGCCATATCAATCATCGCACTCCTTTCTTCTATCGTACTCGTAACCATAAGTGGAGCTCGTGTTAAAGCCAAGGATGCAAAAGTAAATCAAGAAATAGACGGCATCAAAACTGCGCTTGAAGCATATAACACCGAGCATGGTGGGTATCCTAATCCTGGTGACGGATTATTCTGTATTGGTGGCACAGACTGTATACTCGCAGGTTCTTCAGTCGGGACCAAGTTTCCAGAAAACATATCTTTCGTACCAAATAAATCAAGCCTGGCATCAATATTCCCATCATTTTCAAGTGGCAGTCTCTCACTAGATGATAATAACAAGGGTTATATCTACCTATCGTGTGGCGGAAGCGAGGCAACATGCGCAAAGGACAGCGCATATCTCATATATCCAAGATTCAGTGATAACAGTATGGTAAGCATGAAAATAGGCACATTTAGTAGTGAAACATGCGACCTTGGATCATGTAACAACAATAGTCAAACTGACTTTAGTGAGAGTGCTTATCCGTATTGTTCAAGCGATGGATCAAGCACTGGATATACTTATGATAATGCAGGTAGTGGGTGGTGTAGCGCTAATGGTAATAATTATTATGGGACTAGCCTACCAAGTAATTTACCTTATCTAAGCGGTACCGGTAACTGTGTGAATATAACCATATCAAGTAGCTATGGAGCGGGATCATCGGGATCATATTGCGATACTGATAGCTATAGAGACCAAGGTACTTATGGATATTGCTTCAGTGGTGATACAGGCGAAGGATGTTCTTATGGAGATGGCTGGTGTGGGAACTTTTACTATTATTGCCAAACAACACAATACACACAATGTAATTACGGAAGTGGTAATAGTGTTTACGGAAATGGTCCGAATGGATGGTGTAGCTACTACAGCCCCAGCCAGAACACTTACTACGATCAAGGAACTTACCCATTCTGCTTTTCTTATGATGTAGGTAACGGAACGTGCTCTTATGGTGACGGCTGGTGCGGAGGCTCATACTATTATTGCACAAGTGACGACACCAATTCATACAATAGTTACTACGATAATCAAAATTCTTGCAATCAATACAGTGTATCAGCAATAGATTACAACAATAACACAAGTAGATACTACACAGACTATAATGAATGCCAAAATTCCCTTATAACATATAACTATTATTACGACAGTAGCTCTGGCTGTAACTATGTCCAAGTATCATCATCTGACTACAATAACAATCCGTCTATATACTATAACGATTACAATTCGTGCATAATGTCTCAATACTCATATTATTATGACAACCAAAACAGTTGCTATTCTAGCTTTATATCACCTAGCGATTACAACAATTATCCGTCCAGATATTTCTCCGATTATAACTCATGCATAAATTCCATTGATACGTACAGCTACTACTATGACAGCAGTGATAGCTGTAACTACATTAATATATCTTCGAGCCAATACAACAGCGACCCTAGCAGATACTTTAGCGACTATGGATCATGTGAGAGCTATATAACTTCTCCGCCTTACTACGACTCAGGATCATATCCATATTGTTACCCTTATGATTCAGGAGGAAGCTGTACTTATGGTAATGGATGGTGCGGGGATAGTCAGTATTACTGCCAGTACTACTAGATACCTAGGAACTCGTTTTTCATTGTATCCTTGTGCGCATCACGAGAATACTTTCTCATGCCCATAAGTATGCCGAGTCCGATAAATGATACCAACAGGTGAGATCCTCCATAAGAAACGAATGGAAGTGGTATACCCGTAACAGGCATCATACCCATATTCATTCCCACATTAATAATGAAGTGACCAATAAACATAATCGCAAGTCCTGATCCAAAAAGTATTTCGAAATTAGTCTCCCCTTTCATACTGTTATCAAGAATTCGCCAGATGAGTAACAAGAAAGAGCCAATAAGAAACACCACACCAAAAAATCCCCACTCTTCAGCAAAAGCAGCAAAAATAAAGTCCGTCTCATATTCAGGCAAAAAATTAAGCCTCGACTGAGTACCATATCCAATACCTTTACCCAAAGTCCCTCCTGAACCAACAGCAATAGTCGATTGATATGAGTTATATCCTGCCCCACGAATATCAGAAAGAGGATGAAGAAAAGTTAAGATACGATTCTTCTGATAATCCTTAAAAACAAAGACCCAAAGCATAGCAAACACCACAGAACCAAAAACAATAACCGAGAACAGATGCTTCTTAGAAACACCGGCCATGAGAATCATTCCAAACCAAATAAAAAACAATATGATTCCGAGTCCCAAATCTGGCTGAAGCATAACAAGCAAGAAGAACAGTAGTGCGTATAGACCGGAGACGATTATATGCTTCACATTAGCGATCTCAACATGTCTCTTGGAGAAATACTTAGCAAGCACAATAATCAAAGCAAGCTTAGCAAAGTCTGCTGGTTGAAACGAAAAGAATCCAAAATTTATCCAGCTTTTTGCTCCCTTTACCCTACTACCAACAACAAGCACCGCAACAAGGCAAGCAAACGCAGCCAAATAAACAGCGACAACCGGCCCAGTCTTTCTAAAAAATCTAAAATCGATAAAGCTAAGAAAAAAGAAAGCAACAAATGATATGGCGACCCATATAACCTGCCTACCAAAAAAGTCTTCGGTACCATTAAATGAGTACATAGCAACTAACCCACCAACAATAAGTGGTACCAAAGAACCAACCAAAATCCAATCAATAGATGAAATTATCTTTGCTATCTTTCTAGTCATTAGTTGGCCTTATCTCTTGGAAGTGGTCGCGGTATCACGTCTATTTTAGAAACCTTGAAATCAAAAGCCTTACTCCAAGCGAATGATATATGGCCAGTATCCTGTGGAGAAACGTAATCCAATACTGTCGCAGATGCTTCTGAAGCGTTTCCATCCTCATCATAAACAACAGCAACCACTTGAAGATTCTTTATTGGATACACTTCATGATTTACAATATCAGCTTCCACCCTCTCTCGCCCATTCACCTGACTACGATTAACATTAGCTACATCAAGAGCCGGCTCCACCCAAGCACCCTGCTCCCACGCAATACTACTATCAGTAATAGCGAAAGTTTCTTTAACTGCCACTCGGTTGTTAGTAACAATCGGTGAAGCAAAAACCGGAAATTCTCTCGCTGGCGGAATGAAAGTAGATCCAGTCACTTCCTGAAGCAAAACATTATTTACATCATAGACCTTGAAAGAATAAGACACTTTCCTAGCAAATACTCCTTGGTTTGGGTTCTCTAGCATGGCGAGAGCAGTATAGACCCCTCTATTTGCTTCATAAAGTCTCTGAAATGAAATCAAAGGGTCTCTACTCTGCTCAGGGCATAGTAGTGCACATGTTCCACCACAATCAATTCCCAATTCATCCTGATTTTGCTTTCCATCAAAACAGCTTGGGGGCTTGTTGAAATACTTGAAATAAATAGGTACACCAAAAGCAACAAGCAAAATAGCGACGATTGTTGATATGTAAATTGCTTTCATTCTAGATCCCCAGCTCATAGGTAATAGTATACAGTATTCGGTATAGAGTATGAAGTATAAAAAATAAAAACCACCTAATGGTGGTTTTTATTTACAAGATAGATTGAACACTTTGTTCCGGCGACCGCCTACTTTCCCCTCCATGAGTATCATCGGCTTTAGAGGGCTTAACTTCTGAGTTCGGAATGAGATCAGGTGTGGCCCCTCCAGGATGCCACCAGAACAAAATTTTCAATTTATCACGTCACAGCTTTCTCAAGCGATGGCGGATGGTTTCCTAAAACATTTCGATTACGAAATGTTCGGACGACTATTTTGAAACAAAATAGTCTAGTCAAAAGCACTTTCACCTTTATGGTGTGCAAAGCAAATAATTACACAGAATTGTTTCACCGCGCCGAAGCCCTTTCGGGCGAAGGCGGGGCGGTTCCCACATTTCCTAATAAGATCGAACATTAGTACACCTCAGCTCAACGTATTACTACGCTTACACTTGGTGCCTATCAACGTGATCATCTCTCACGAGTCTAAACGATTCCTAATCTTAAGGTCGGCTTCGCTCTTAGATGCTTTCAGAGCTTATCCGATCCCGACATAGCTACGGAGCGGTGCCACTGGCGTGACAGCTCCCAGACCAGAGGTCAGTTCATCCCGGTCCTCTCGTACTAGGGACAAATCCTTTCAAGAATCAACGCCTGCAGTAGATAGGAGACCAACCTGTCTCACGCTATAAGTAGCTGAAAACTAAAAGCTTGATGCTTGAAGCTTCAACACCGGAATTACTTCCGGGAACGGACTGTGACTTCATCCACTGTATATAACAGTTTGGATGGTTAACGTTCAGTCTCTACAGATTTGCACTAAGCTTTAAACTTATCCACAAACCCTCGGCATCGCCCTCAAAAGTAGGGTTTTACCGATTTAGTTAACTTGAAACACAGAAATTACTTTCTGTGACCGCCGTGATTAACACATACATATTGTGTATGTTTAGTTGTTTCTCTTTAACAGTTATAACGAATATATTTCTCGTGGGATTCAGACTGTACAAAAAATAATTTTCATTAACCAATTTTCAATTTTCAAATAATTTTTGAATGAATTAATTTTTGAATTAAGACATTGAATCATTAATTGGAAATTGATTATTGATAATTAATCATTTCCTTCTGTACGGTCTGAACCCAGCTCGCGTATCTTTTTAATTGGCGAACAGCCAAACCCTTGG
>CAZCQK010000019.1:6614-11870 GCA_964500855.1 uncultured Candidatus Saccharibacteria bacterium | reverse complement strand
ATATTCCTGCAAAGATAGTTTCTGTTGAATATGATCCAAATCGATCTGGATTTATTGGTCTTGCTGTTTATGCTGACGGGGAGAAGAGATACGTGCTAGTACCAAAGTCACTTAAGGCAGGAGAGTCATTTATTGTTTCAGAAAACGCACCTATAAAGGTTGGTAACAGATTGGCTCTTAAGAACGCTCCAGTTGGAACATTTGTTTTCAACGTTGAGCTAAAGCCACTTGGTGGAGCAAAGCTTGCTCGATCTGCTGGTAACTTTGTAGAAGTTATCGCTCAGGACCTTGGTTATACACTTCTAAAACTTCCATCAACTGAAGTTAGGAAGGTAAAAGATACTTGTTTTGCTACTGTAGGACTCGTATCTAATGATGAGCATCACTTGGTGAAACTTGGTAAGGCAGGACGAAGCAGATGGAAGGGTATTCGACCAACTGTTCGTGGTACTGCTATGAACCCGGTAGATCACCCATATGGTGGTGGTGAAGGACGACAGGGACGAGGTAGAAGGAGAGCAATCTCAATCTACGGTAAGCCAACAGGTAAGGGTCAGAAGTCACGCCGAAGCAAGAAGTACTCAAACAAGTTTATTGTCTCACGAAGAAAGGTAGGTAAGAAGCGATAATCTAAACTGAAATAATCAAAATCCTCAAAGTGTTTAACTTTGAGGATTTTGATATTTGGGGTTAGTATTATTTTAGAGGAGGTCCTTTAACACCCTCCATAAAACTATGAAGAAGCTAACACTGATGTTTTTTCTTTCATTCCTTTTAGTCCAGAGCCCTCGTGCCCTGGCTGTCCAAGCGAGAGAGGTCGAAGGCAAAGCCATCTTCGTTGCAGAAATCAATCCACCATCTGCGGAGGACTGGAAGGGGTTCGACTGGTTTGCTGGCTTTTGGTATACCGTCGTCGATGGTAAGGTGGTTCTCCCAGAACCAGAAGATCAAATCTCAGAGTCTGATGAGGAGGTGGTATTTATACCGTAGCCCACCGTTGTTTCGCTGGTCAGGCGCGTCCCAAGGGACGCGCCTTTCTTTTACCCTCCTTTGCTTTTCGGTCTTAATTTCATGGTCGATACTGCATACCCTATACTCTTTACCCTGCGCCGTATAATCCATTTGACATCTGCTTATATTTTGATACTATCATTGCCACGCTCCCTTGGAGCTATTTATTTTGTGCAATAACCACTGTAATGACAAGGTCACTAAAAAAAGGTCCATACGTTGACGAAAGACTGCTCGAGAAGATTGAGGGTAAGAAGCCTTCTTCAACAGGTGTGATTAAGACTTGGGCACGACGAAGCCAGATCTCTCCTGAGATGGTTGGTTTCACTTTTGGTGTCCATAATGGTAGGGCTCACGTTGAAGTATTTGTTACTGAAGAAATGGTAGGCCACAGACTAGGTGAATTCAGTCCAACACGTAAATTCGTACGACACGGTGGTAAGATGCAGAAGGAGCTCGAGGCTGCGGCTAAGGCTTCAGAAATAGCGAAGGCTCAGGCTGCCAAGGCATCAACTACTGCTAAGAAATAATTTATATAATCATGAAAGCTACACTTGATACATACCGCCAGTCACCACGTAAAGTACGACTACTCGTAGACTTGATTCGTGGCAAGAAAGTAGCTGATGCTCTCACAAGACTACAGTTCGCTGATAAGCGTGCTGCTCCTATCGTATCCAAGCTTCTTAAGAGCGCTGTTGCTAACGCAACTAACTCTACTTCCGTATCAGTAGATGATTTGTTTGTTAAGGAAGCTATGGTTGATAAGGGTGTAACAATGAAGAGAATAATGCCACGAGCTCGTGGATCTGCTGCTCGAATAAACAAGCGAACAAGCCATATCAAGATTGTTTTGGGTGTTAAGGAATCAAAGTCAGAATCAAAGATGGCTAAATCAGAAGGTACAACAAAGAAATTAAAAGCTAAAAGCTCGAAGCTTAAGGCCAAAAACTAAATTTATGTCACATACAGTACACCCATATTCACATAGACTAGGCGTTATCAGAGACTGGAAGAGTCGATGGTTTGCACTTCATGGTAAGTATCGAGAGAACCTACGTGCTGACGTACTACTTCGAGAGTATCTACTTAAGAGACTTAAGGGTATGCATATTGGTGGACTTGAGATTGAGAGAGGAGAGAAGACACTACGTGTTGTTATCAAGACTGCAAGACCAGGACTACTTATCGGCCGATCTGGTGAGGGTTCAGTAAAGCTCCGAAACGACATAATCGAATTCCTACGACGCAAGAAAGTACCTGTTTCTCAGGAGCTTAAGATTGATGTTGAGGAAGTAAGATCTCCAGAATCTAATGCTTCTATTGTTGCTGAGATGATTGCTGAAGGACTTGAGAAGCGTATGCCTTTCAGACGAGTAATGAAGCAGATGGTGGAGAAGGTTATGGCTAGTCGTGAAGTAGAAGGTATCAAGATTTACCTCGGTGGCCGTCTTGGAGGTGCTGATATGGCACGTTCAGAGACTTTGAAGAAAGGACGAATTCCACTCCAGACTATCCGTGCTGATATCGATTATGGTACTACCAGAGCATCAATCCCTCAGGGAGACCTCGGTATCAAGGTTTGGATATATAAGGGCGAAGTATTCAAGAAAGAATCATCAAAATAATTTACTACCATGTTGTTTCCTAAGAAAGTAAAATTCAGAAAGTGGCAAAAGAATCGAACTAACGAGAACGCTCGTCGTAATGCAACACGAGGTACTACTCTTTCATTTGGTTCTCATGGACTTAAGGCTATGACTTTCGCTCACGTGAAGAGCAATCAGATTGAAGCGGCGAGAAAGGTTATCGCTAGATCACTTGGCAAGACTGGTAAGACTTGGATTCGAATCTTTCCTGATCGACCTATGACTGAGAAGGCTGCGGAGACTCCGATGGGTAAGGGAAAGGGTGATCTTCAGGGATACTGCTTTGATGTGGAGCCAGGAAGAATCGTATTCGAAGTCGATGGTATCACTGATGCAGTGGCTACACTTGCTTTGAAGAAGGCGAGCGCCAAGCTTCCTCTAAAGGCTAAGGTAGTGAAGAGAGCATAGACAATATCATTTTCATAAGTATTATAGGGATTCAAATGAAAACTAAAGAATTAAAAGAAAAGAAAGTAGATGAGTTAGTAAAGCTTCTGTCTTCAAAGAGAGAGGAGCTTCGAGCACTACGATCAAGCGTGTCAGGATCAAAGTCACGTAACGTAAAGGAGATATCTACTCTAAGAAAGGATGTAGCTCGAATCCTTACTCAATATAACGCGTCAAAGACCAAGTAATACCATGCCAAAGCAAACAATAAAAACCGAAAAGACAACAACAGCTCGTAAACTTCAGGGTGTGGTAGTTTCTGATAAGATGAAGGATACATGTGTAGTATTGGTAGACAGATTCGTAAAGGTTCCAAAGTATGAGAAATTCATCCTACGAAGCAAGAGATACAAGGCAGACGATAAGGGTAACACCAAGAAGGTAGGCGATAAGGCTACTATCGAGGAGTGCCGACCAATATCAAAGGACAAGCATTTCAAGGTTATCGCATAAAGTAAATATATGATTCAAGATAGAACAATAGTCCAAATAGCAGACAACTCAGGTGCCAAGATAGGCAGGATCTTTAAGATTGTTGGTTCAACTCGTAAGAGATACGCCGAGATCGGAGAGATTGTTATCCTTTCTGTTCAGAAGGCAGAGCCAAGAAAGTCTGTGAAAAAGAAGGATGTACTTCAGGCTGTTGTGGTTCGTCAGAGGAAGCCTCTACGAAGAAAGGATGGATCTTATATTCGATTTGATGAGAATGCAGTTGTTATCCTTGAGAAGGGTAAGCAGGATCCTCTAGCAGGACGTGTGTTCGGTCCAATACCACGAGAGATTGCTGAGCTCGGATTTCAGAAAATCGCATCACTTGCACCAGAGATAGTTTAAATCACTAATCATTACACCAACATGCACGTAAAGAAAGGAGACAACGTAATAGTAACAACAGGAAAGGACAAGGGTAAGTCTGGTGTTATTGAGAAGTCTTTCCCAAAGGAAGGTCTCGTACTCGTCTCAGGTGTTAACATGAAGAAGCGTCACCAGCGTTCTCGGACTTCAGAAGGCAAGGGTCAGATAATCGAGAAGGCTATGCCAATACACGTATCAAACGTAAAGCTCTCTGGCGCACCAAAGAAAGAAAAGAAGGCAACTAAGAAGACTAAATAAATCCCATGATAACCATCAAAGAAAAGAATAAGAATTCATTCAAATCACTCAAAGACTCTCTAAGTCTTAAGAATTCTATGCAGGCTCCAAAGCTTGTTAAGGTTGTGCTTTCTGTTGGTACTGGAAAGGTTTCTGATAAGAAGCGTAAAGAGTTTATCGGAGACAGGCTATCAAAGATAGCGGGTCAGAAGGTGGCCATGCGAGCAGCTAAGAAGTCTATCGCGAGCTTCAAGGTTCGTCAGGGTGATAATGTTGGTTTCCAAGTTACTCTTAGAGGAGACAGGATGATGAACTTTCTTGAGAAGCTTATTCACATCGCACTACCTCGTACCAAGGACTTCCGAGGTCTAAAGGCTACTGCAATAGATGATATGGGTAACATTACTATCGGTATCAAGGAGCACACAATCTTCCCAGAAACAGCAGATGAAGATATCAAGGACGTGTTTAGTTTTGCAATCACAGTGGTAACTACTTCAAAGATTAAGGCTAACACTAAAGCTTTCTTGGATTATCTAGGGTTTCCGTTTTCAAAATAATTTCTCCCTCATCCGTCATAAAATGACACCTTCTCCACCACGTGGAGAAGGTCTGATTTTTTTAATATCGTTTAGTACTTTGGGCAGATTTGTATCCACTTCGCTATTCCAGAATCTTATTATTGTTATACCTAGACTATTTAAATATTTGGTTCTATCTGTGTCGTATAAATTTGCTTCCGTTTCTTTATGTTGACTGCCGTCAATTTCAATAACTAGTTTTTGCTCAGCAGAGTAGAAATCCACAATATACGGCCCAATGCTGTGCTGTCGGCGGAATTTAAAACCATTTCTTTTATTTCGAAGATTTTCCCATAACAGTTTTTCTTGCGAAGTCATAGTTCTACGCAAATTTCTTCTACGATCTCTAAATTTACCTGAGGTAAATATACGATTAGAGTGCATACTAAAATTTTAGCATAGGCTAAACCTTCTCCACGAGGTGGAGAAGGTGGCGGTCTTCCGCCAGATGAGGGTATAAAACAAAGGCGCTCCAA
>CAZCQK010000019.1:0-6514 GCA_964500855.1 uncultured Candidatus Saccharibacteria bacterium | reverse complement strand
GTGGAGAAGGTGGCGGTCTTCCGCCAGATGAGGGTATAAAACAAAGGCGCTCCAAAATGGAGCGCCTTTATATTACGGAAGCTTTACAGCGTGTGGGTAGATCATTGCTGTCTGATCTAGTGTGTGAGGGAATTCTCCCATGGCGCTTGTAGCTACCGCAAAGAACTTCACGAGTGATGTCTCAAGACCCGTGAATACGTCTGGCATAAGGATTCTGATTGCAATCAATCCAATAATCATGCCGACTGCGCTTCGTATTCTCATAGAAGCAGTATTCAAGGGTGTGAGAAAGTTCTGGTGACCAACACAGAACTCGCAAGTTGTAATGAACTTGCACATCCCCCGCCATGTGCTTCAAGCACAGGTTGGAGAACAGGGTGGAGGATGTGAGCCGAAGCTCTGACTGTCTTAGGCTATAACTTATTGATATTACTGTCAATTTTAATAAAAAAAGCGGCCACCTGAGGGAGGGTGGTCACTGGTTGCTGAGGCTTAGAAGTTCGGGGAGTCGGGATGTTTTGCTTCCTCAACTGCCCTAGCAATTAGTTTGGTGATTTCGTATCTGAGTCTGACTTGGTCCATCTCACAGCTCGGGTCAACATATATACGAAGCACTGCCTCATGGTTGGTGCCTGAACATGTGTATGTGGTTGTGATTTGGGCAGTGCCAGATCCGTTGATGCTTTGCCTGCATACAGTGAAATCAAACATCAGGCGGACGATCTTCTTATCTTGACCATTGGTTGAATGCACACCATTTTCTCCAAGCCAGCAAAGCAGGTTTGTGAGAAGCGGATGGATGTCTGGGGTATTGGGCCTAAACCCCATACCTGTTTCTTCCATACGATTCCTCAGCTTTTTTGCCAGCTTGGCCGATTTTCTCTCAAGTCTCCATAGTCGCCAGATATCTGCAAGCGACGTCAGGAAACCTGCCACAGTGGCCTCAAAAGGCCATTTGATGACGTTTAGGGTTGCCATCGTATAAGGTTTGGTTTTAGCCCTTCAGCATGTAAGGAGCAATTCACATAATGCTACGCCTTTTATGATTTCTGGCAAGAGATATGGTCAAATGAGTAAATAGGCCAAAAAGCATTTGACAGTATGGCTTTGTCTTGTTAGGATTGCCCGTACAAGCTCCGTAGAGCTTTTTTGTTTGTATCAAATATGGCTAAAACATCCGTAATCGCAAGATCACAAAAGAAACCTAAATTCAAAAGCAGGGTCGTTCGACGATGCTTTAAGTGTGGACGAAAGCACGGCTATATGAGGGACTTCGACCTCTGCCGTATTTGTTTTCGAGAGCTTGCTAATGAAGGTATGATCCCAGGCATTAAGAAATCATCATGGTAAAAGATTCAGTATCAAACCTCATAATCAAGATCAAGAACGCAGGCCTAGCAGGTAAGGATGCTATTGAAGTGCCTTTCTCAAAGCTTTCAGAATCAATCCTCGCTCTACTTGAGAGAGAGGGTTACATCAAGTCATTCGCTAAGAAGGGTAAGAAGATTGTTAAAACAATCGACGTTGAGCTAGCTTACGAAGATGGTAAGTCAAAGGTAGAAGGAGTAGAGCGAATCTCAAAGCTATCACGTCGAGTATACGCAAACACAAAGCAGATAAGACCAGTGCGTTCAGGATACGGTACTCTAGTAGTATCAACTCCAAAGGGGATACTTTCTGATAAGGAAGCAAAGAAGCAGAACGTTGGAGGAGAGGTACTATTTAAGATTTGGTAATCAATAACTAACATGTCACGAATCGGCAAACAAGCAATCAAGGTACCAGCAGGCGTAGAAGTAACGTTTGCTAATGGCATGCTTAAGGTTAAGGGTCCTAAGGGAGAACTTACTCGCAAGATAGATGAGCGACTTGCTGTTGTTATTGAAGCTGATACTGTAACTGTAACCAAGAAGAAAGACGAGTCATCACTCAGTCCTCTGTGGGGAACATTCGGAGCTCACATCTCAAACATGGTAGAGGGTGTTACTAACGGATTTACCAAGAAGCTTCAGATTGAGGGTATTGGATTTAAGGCTGAGCTCAAGGGTAGTGAGATTGTTATGGGTCTTGGATTTTCTCATCCTGTTATTGTGCCTGTGCCAGCAAACCTAAAGGTTGTTGTTGATAAAGGTATAATCACAGTAGAAGGTATCGATAAGGAAGCTGTGGGAGCATTCGCAGCTCATATAAGAGACTTGAAGAGACCAGAGCCATATAAGGGTAAGGGTATCAGATACGTTGGAGAGCATGTAATAATGAAGCAAGGTAAGAAGACTGCTTAATCAATAAAACTATGAGTACAGCATCAAAGACAATCAAGAGACAAGTAAGAAAGAACCGCATCCGAGCGAAGGTTTCTGGTAGTGCTTCAAAGCCTCGTCTTTCTGTATTCAAGTCTAACAAGTTTATTTACGCTCAGCTTATCGATGATGAGTCAGGTAAGACTCTAGGCAGTGCTTCTGGTCAGGCTCTTAAGGTAGGTAAGAAAAGTGATCAGGCAGTTGCTGTTGGTACTGAGATAGCTAAGCAAGCTTTGGCAAAGGGAATCTCAAACGTAGTGTTTGATCGAGGAGGATATATTTATACAGGACGAGTAAGAGCTTTGGCTGATGCTGCTCGCGAAGGAGGACTTAAGTTCTAAATCAAATAAGAGATTAAAATGGATACAGAAGAAACAAAAGTAGAATCAGTAGAAGTAACAGAGGCTCCGGTAGCAGAAGCTTCAGCGGGTCAAGCACCACGTCCAAGACGCAACGAGCGTGGAGACAGGAAGCCTAGAAGAGAGCCTCGAGCTAAGCCTGAATTTGATCAGCGAATACTCAACATTCGCCGTGTAACTCGTGTATCATCTGGAGGACGAAGATTCAGCTTCTCTGTTGCTATGGTTGTTGGTAACCATAAGGGAATGGTAGGAGTAGGTACAGGTAAGGCGGGAGACACTTCACTTGCTATCGATAAGGCTACTCGTTCAGCAAGAAAGAATGCAATCACAGTAAAGACTACAGGTTCTATGTCTATTCCTCACGAAGTATTTGCTAAGGATAAGAGTGCTATCGTTCACATCATGCCTGCTCGTGGAAAGGGAATCATTGCTGGTAGCTCAGTAAGAGACGTGATAGAACTCGCTGGTCTTAAGGATATAAACGCAAAGCTCCGAAGCCCATCAAAGAACAAGCTCAATGCTGCAAGAGCAACAATCAAGGCTCTTTCTGGATTGAAGGCTCCAAGAGTAAGAGCAGATAAGATATCAGCTAAAAGCTAAAGCCATGCAACTTCATCAACTCAAAAGAAAGACAGCAAATAAGAAATCAATCCAAGTAGGACGTGGAGGTAAGCGTGGTAAGACTGCTGGTCGTGGTACCAAGGGTCAGAAAGCGCGTGCTGGTCACAAGATCCGTCCAGAACTTCGAGACACCATCAAGAAGCTTCCAAAGCTACGTGGTTATGCATTTAACTCTATCCAAGATAAGCCGGTAACAATCACAATCGAGACAATCGATAAGAAGTTTGATAACGGCGCAGAAATCACAGTCGACACACTCATTGCAACTGGAGTAGTAAGTCTTCGAAACGGCAGGAAGCAGAAGGTTAAGATTGTTGGTGGCAAGAAAGGTTTTGTTTTCTCAAAGAAAGTTTCTATCGTTGGAGTACCTGTTACTTCATCTGTTAAAGAGGCTGTAGAAAAGGCTTCTGGTACTGTAAAATAATCCTATGGAATCAGTAATTTCAAAAATCAAACTTGTGTGGCACGACACGGTGCTCCGTAAGCGCATCATAGTTACTATCGCACTACTTGCAGTGTTTCGTATGCTTGCTTCTATTCCAATCCCTGGAGTTGATCAGGCGATGCTGTTTAAGTTTTTTAATGGTAGCCAGTTCTTCGGTCTTCTTAATGTTTTCTCTGGAGGAGGGTTATCAAACCTTTCTATTGTAATGCTTGGTGTTGGTCCGTATATCACGGGATCAATCATTATGCAGCTTCTTACTATGATGTCTCCTAGTCTTAAGGCAATGTATCAAGAAGAGGGTGAGGCAGGACGCAAGAAGTTTAGTCAGTATGGCAGACTCATCTCTATCCCACTTGCTGTGCTTCAGGCTACAGGATTTATTTTCTTGCTTCAGAAGCAGGGAGTAGTAGCATCACTTAACACTTATAGCCTCGCCATAAACGTCATCACTGTCACCACTGGATCTGTGCTTCTTATGTGGCTTGGTGAGCTTATTACTGAGTTTGGTATTGGTAATGGAGTATCTCTCGTAATCTTCTCTGGTATCGTATCAGCACTTCCTCGCGAGATAAGTCAGCTTCTATTCTCTTATGATTCTTCAATGCTTCTTTCTTATGTAGCATTTGCAACTCTTGCTGTGGCTATCATTGCTTCTGTTGTTTATATCACTGAAGCAGAGAGGCCAATCCCTGTTACTTATGCTAAGCGTGTGAGAGGTAATAAAGTCTACGGAGGTATCTCAACGTATCTTCCGCTACGACTCAATCAAGCTGGAGTGATCCCGATTATCTTCGCGCTATCAATATTACTTTTCCCTCAGCTAATACTTAATGTTGTTACGGGTATCACTGCTAACCAATCAGTAAAGGATGCTGCAGCGTACATACTCGCTCTACTTGCTAATAACTGGATATACGCACTCATGTATTTCTTCCTTGTGTTTATATTCACATACTTCTACACAGCGGTAACATTTGATCCTCATCAGATTGCTGAGAATCTCCAGCAGAACGGAGCATTCATCCCCGGTGTGCGCCCAGGTGCTTCTACTTCAGAATACGTAGGTAAGGTCCTTACTCGAATCACTCTAGTTGGTGCTGTATTCCTTGGATTTGTTGCGGTATTGCCACTTATCATCAAAGCAATATTCCCATCTATTAACTCCGTTGCTATTGGTGGTACTGCGCTTCTTATCGCTGTATCTGTTATACTTGATTTGGCGAAGAAGATAGATGCGCAGGTCTCGATGAGAGAATATTAAAAGAAGTATTAGGTATTCAGTATTGTGTATACTGTATACTAGATACTGCATACTAAATACTCAAAAATGGTTCCACCTAAAACTTATTTATTTTTTGGTAACGTCGGTGCTGGTAAGGGTACTCAGATTTTCCTTCTCAAAGATTTACTTGAGAGGCGTGATAACGCACGTGTAGCTTATGTGGGTCTTGGAGACGAGATGAGAAAGTTTGTTGGAGGAGAGGGATACAGCTCGCTTTTGGGTAAGGAGATTCTAAACAAGGGAGAGCTCATGCCACTTTTTATCGTGGCGCAGGGATTTGCTAATGCTATCGTTTCTGGTCTCCAGGGATTTGATGATCATCTACTTATTGATGGATTTCCTCGTTCTATTGAGCAGGTTGCTCCGTTTGAGTCAGCTATGAAGTTTTATAGCAGGCAGAATGTTGAGATTATTTATTTGGATATATCTAAAGAAGCCGCAGTAGAGAGACTTCGAGCGAGAGGTAGGCACGACGATACTGAAGAAGGTATCATTCAGAGATTCAAAGAATATGAGAATAACGTACTACCTGCATTAGAGCTTTTGAAAGAAAAGGGTTATAAGGTGCATCATATAAGTGGAGAGCAACACATAGATAACGTTCATGCTAATATCCGTCAAGTACTCGAGCTTTAGTTTCTGTGATAACAACAAAATCCAAAAAGGAAATAGATATCTTGAGAGAAGGTGGTGCGCTACTCGCTTCTATTCTTAAATTTGTTGCTAGTGAAGTGAGGGTTGGAGTCTCGACCAAATACTTAGAAGACATAGCACGCAAAAAGATGGAGGAGCTAGGAGCGAAGCCTGCATTTCTAAAGTACACACCTCGCGGAGCGGAGAGACCATTTCCTGCTGCGCTTTGCGTTTCGGTAAATGATGTGGTGGTCCATGGCATACCAAACGAGAAGCCGAGGATACTCGCTTCAGGGGATATTGTGACTATTGATACGGGTATATGCTACAAGGGGCTTTACACGGACTCTGCTATTTCTGTACCTGTTGGTGAAGTGGATAATGTGGCTAAGCTACTACTTAAGGCTACTAAAGAGGCGTTAGATGAAGCAATCAAAGTAGCAAAGCCCGGAGCGAAGACTACCGATATTGGTAGAGCTATAGAGAAAGTGGCTAAGAAATATAAATTTTCTCCAGCAGAAGACTTGGGTGGACATGGAGTAGGATATAGTCAACACGAAGATCCATTCATTCCAAACTTTGATATGAAGGGAGGAGTAGAAATAAAAGCAGGAATGGTACTTGCTATTGAACCAATGCTAAATGAGGGGAGTGGTAAGGTGGAATTTCTAAATGATGGATATACGGTAGTCACTCGTGATAGTAAACGTAGCGCTCACTTCGAGCATACAGTTGCAATAACTCCTAAAGGCGCAGAGATTTTGACTAAATAATCTCATCCTCACCCCAGCCCTCTCCTTACTAAGGAGAGGGTGTGCATAAATGTTGGACATCGGATGTCCAACATTTATGCACAGAAGGTGGAAAACTT
>CAZCQK010000018.1:4119-11886 GCA_964500855.1 uncultured Candidatus Saccharibacteria bacterium | reverse complement strand
TGTGTTATTGTTCGAGGTCATGAAAACTGTTCTTACACTCATTATCGGATTGTGCTTTGCACAACTTGCTTTCGGTCAAGAATACGCGAGCCCCATTACCGGGACTCTTACCATGCCAAACGGCAAGGACGTGATCTTCTACGGAGGACAATCGGGATACATGACCATCCTCCGTGTGCTTTTGGCACACGAAAGGAATTTGGGAGAAAAGGATGATGGAGCAATCCTCAAACCAATCCTCAAAGTCATGTCCACAGCGACTGGCGACAGCCTTGAAGTGGAGCAGATCCTCTCGCTTGAGAAGTTGGTCAACGACCAGATCAAGAGAAAGGACTTGCCACCATTCCTCTCTGAGACACTCAGAATCTGCCAGTTCACAATGGCAGATCTCAGAAAAAGAAGGGAGGATGAAGAAAAGAGAAAAAAATAAACAAGATCAAGAAAGGAGTATCGTGCGGTGGGCAACCACCGCATTTTTATTTTAACAAATATATTTTAAGTATTGTCTAGAGGTATACTTACAAACAAACCATCATCGATACCGACACTAATACCAATACCGTAAGGCACACTTGAACTTATACCATAATTAATAGAATCTATTTTAAACAACTTCGTACCGGAAGTACCATTAGTATTGTCAAGATAATAATGATAGGTGAAAGATCTTGATTGACCAACTGGAATCATATAAGACCCACTATAATTAATAGGAAAATACTCGTTTGGAATCAAAGCCGATGATCCTGTATCACCAGATACGGGGTCTGGTGATACATATACAAATTGGACAGCAGTCGATGAGGCACCGCCAGTCGGTGATGATGTTGATAGAGCCACAAATGGATCTTTACTCATAAACACATCTCTATTACCAGTATTGCTTACGGTAAAAGACATTGTTAAATTTGCAATTTCAAGGCTTGAATCTTGGTCTAAATCATCTAAGGAATAGTTATTTGTTCCATTAGATAAAGATAAAGTGTACTTTGAAGAAACATGCTTTCCTACCCTAACAGAGTTGCAGTTTGTACAAACATTTGTTAGTAGTGGTGTAATTATATTTTTATCAGTTGTGACTGAAGTTGTTGCGATGATATTTGTTGTAGTTCCTACATTATTTAATGGTGAATAATTATTAACATCATTCAAAATCGCATTTCTGGTTAGAGGACCAAAAAATCCTGTCACAGGAAGCAGTTTTGATCTTTGAAAATTTTTAATTGCATTGAGAGTTAAATTACCAAAAAAACCAGTTGGATTAACACTTAAATAACCTAGCGATTTTAAACATGATTGCAATTTATACACATCATCCTTTCCTTGATTATCTCTATTACCTAATTGAAGATTTTTACTTTCAGTCAATAAATAGGAGCAGGAATCGGATGAGGCTTTGGTATAATTAAAAGAAAATAGTGCCAAAAAGATAAAAGGTATTGTATATAAATATTTGTTCATTTTCAAAAAATAATTTAATAAATCCTCTCGATGTGAGTTTTGTTGTGAGGCATGTACTTTTTAAGTACCTCAGGGATTCGCACTCGCCCATCTTCTTCTTGATAGTTCTCAATTATTGCAACCAATGTTCTTCCAGCAGAAGCAGTGGCGTCGTTCATGTGTACATATTCCATTGCTCCCTCCTTACGCTTCACACGAGTATTTAGTCTGCGTGATTGATAGCTCGCCATATGATCTGCACTATGAGTCTCTCTATACTTATCCTGTCCGGGCATCCAAGTGTTTATATCAAGATGTCTATGATCAGGGTCTCCCATATCACCCGTGCAACAAATCATAAGTTCATAAGGAAGTCCTAAAGTCTTGTTGATGTACTCTTGGATTGCTACTAAGAAATTCTGTTCTTGCATAGAAGTCTCAGGTAAGCAGAATGTTTCCATCTCAAGCTTCTCAAACTGATGAAGACGAATGATACCCTTCATATCCTTTCCATATGACCCTGCCTCTCTTCTAAATGAGGTCGAGTACCCAGCATAGCGAAGCGGTAAATCTTTTTCTTCGAATACTTCATCCATATGCATCGGACCAAGCACATGCTCAGCACTACCAATCAAATATTGATCATCACTTTGGATATGATATCTCTCCTCCCTTGGCTCAAGTCTAGCCATGCGGTTCATCACAGCAGGTTTAATCATTACAGGAGGGATTACTGGTATAAATGGCTTTGGATCAATTGTTATACCAGCATCCTTTGCAATTTGCTCTAATACATTTCTATCAGTGAGAATACTCATACCGTAGTTAATGAGCGCAAAGTGAAGTAAAGCTAGATCACCCTTAAGATAAGCAAAGCGTGATCCAGCAACTTCTGAAGCAGTCTCGGTATCGATAACACCAAGATCAGCTCCTATCTCGAAATGCTCTTTGGGTTTGAAAGTAAACTGAGGCTTTTCTCCCCAAGTTCTTATGACTTTATTCTCGGAATCATCACGACCGATAGGCGTATCGGCAGAAGGAATGTTAGGGACCTTGAGCATCATGGCGATATACTCCTTATCCACTTCAGCAAACTCCTTCTCCACTCCTTCGGCCTCAGCCTTCAATCTCTGACCTTCTTCTATATTACGTTCCTTAGCTGCTAGATTACGCTTGGCATTTAGCTCATCTATCGACTTACGTAATTCGGTACGCCTATCATAGACGGCGATAAGCTTATCAAAATCAAGCTCCACGTTCTTGTGGCGAGAAGCCTGTGCTACCAGGTCTTTATTTTCCTTTATGAATCTTATATCCAACATATAAGGGAGATGATATCATATAAGTCGAAAGATATAAATTCCAAGACCATGCTTGAGAATTTCCCCATTTCAAAACTAAATAAAGAATCATTCCCAGAAGGTCTACTTGAGATACCTGATTGCCCTCAGGAATTATTCATCCGTGGCAAATTACCTGATAAATCATTCATAAAACTAGCCGTAGTCGGCGCTCGCAAGTACTCAAGCTATGGTAAGGAAGTCTGCCGTAAGCTAATACTCGGCCTCCAAGGTTACCCTGTGTGCATCGTGTCAGGGCTTGCTCTTGGTATTGATGCTATTGCTCATGAAGCAGCGCTTGATGCCAGGCTTCCCACAGTCGCAATCCCAGGATCTGGTCTTGATCTAAGTGTGATTCATCCCAAACAAAACATAAACCTCGCTCGAGAGATACTCGAGAAAGGCGGATGCCTCTTATCTGAAATGAAACCAGAAGATAAAGCCACCATCTGGAGCTTCCCGATGCGCAACCGCATAATGGCAGGTATATCCAAGGCCACACTCGTGATAGAAGCAGAGAAAAAGTCAGGCACACTAATCACAGCCAAGCTCGCAACAGAATACAACCGTGATGTTCTAACCGTCCCCGGATCTATATTCTCTTCAAACAGCGAGGGACCTCTGCTGTTGCTTAAACTCGGCGCAACTCCCATCGCGAGTGTTGAGGATTTACTTGAAGCACTTGGATTAGAAAATAAATCAGTCGCCACGCAACAAAAGCTCTTTGATGATTTAACACCAGATGAGCAAATAATTTTTGATGTGCTAATAGAGCCTCTCACTCGTGATGAGATTCAGATTAAATCATCACTACCAATATCAAAATTAAATATGGCGCTCACCCTACTTGAACTACGCGGAGCAATCAAAGAAATCGCAGGCAAAATAATTCGTCAGTAATCCCAAAATTTGCCAAAAGAAGTTTTTCGCTATACCCTATCTTCAACATGAAACTACTTATAGTAGAGTCGCCTGCCAAGGCCAAAACAATTGAAAAGTATTTGGACGGAGCTTTCACGGTCAGAGCGTCTGTTGGACATGTGCGTGATTTACCAAAGAGTAACAAGCAAGCAATAGATATAGAAGCTGGATTCGTACCACACTACGAGATCTCAAAAGGCAAGGAGCACGTACTAAGTGAGATAAAGTCACTAGCATCAAAAGCAAGTGAAATAATCCTCGCAACCGACCCCGACCGAGAAGGAGAAGCTATCGCGTGGCATATCAAAGAAGCTCTAAAGCTTAAAGACGCAAAGAGAGTAACCTTCAACGAAATAACAAAGGAGGCAGTCAAAGAAGCCATCGAACATCCTCGAGAAATAGATCAGAACCTAAGAAAGGCTCAAGAAGCAAGAAGGGTGCTCGATAGGCTAGTTGGCTATGACCTCTCAGGCATAATATGGAAGAAAGTTCGCTACGGACTTTCAGCAGGAAGAGTCCAATCTCCTGCTCTTAGAATAATAATGGAGCGCGAACGAGAGATAAGAGCATTTAAGCCTGAGGATTATTTCGTATTAGAAGCAGAGCTTCAAAGTGAAAACCAGAAATCCAAAAAAATCACCCTGAAGTGTAGTGAAGAGCCAAAGACGAGCGCCGAAGCAGAACGCATAAAATCCGAATCAGAAAGTGGTGATTGGATAATCAAAGATATAGAAAAATCCGAAGTGAAACGATCTCCTAGAGCTCCGTTTATCACATCAACCCTCCAGCAGACCGCAAGTAGCAGACTCGGGTTCTCCCCCTCACGCACAATGATGCTGGCCCAAAAGCTTTATGAAGCTGGTCACATAACATACATGCGCACAGACTCTACCAGTCTCTCAAAGTTCGCACTCGCCGGCATAGCGAAAGCAGTGGAGAGTAATTATGGTAAAGAATATTTAGAATTCCATAATTTTGATAAGAAAAGCAAGAATGCCCAAGAAGCTCATGAAGCCATAAGACCTTCTCACTTTGAGAAAGAAGTGGCAGGAGCAAATGATGATGAGAAGAAACTCTACCGACTAATATGGCAGAGATCAGTCGCATCTCAAATGAAAGATGCCAAACTCTCTCGTCTCAAAATATCCGCAAACACCAAATCAAACAGCATCCCCGACTTCACTACGACAGGCTCAACTGTTATATTCGATGGATGGCTAAAGGCAGATCCGAATGCAGGAGGAGAAGAAGTAATACTTCCTCCGTTTGAAATAAACGAGCCACTCAAACTACTTGGACTAAGCATTGAAGCAAAGCAAACCGAGCCACCAAACAGGTACACCGAAGCTGGTCTAGTAAAGGAGCTTGAGAAGCGAGGTATTGGTAGGCCGTCCACATACGCTTCAATAATCAAAACTCTAGAAGATAGAGAGTACGTCACCAAAGAGAACAAATCTCTAAGACCAACTGATACAGGAGATGTGGTTTCTAGCTTCCTGGAGAACAATTTCTCACACTATATAAGTGATGACTTCACAGCCAACATGGAGGATAAGCTCGATGACGTAGCGAATGGTGACGCAGAATACGTAGCTACTCTCAAGGACTTCTACTCCCCACTTCACAAAGAGATAAAAGAAAAGGAGAAGTTGGATAAGGCTACCAACATGGGTGCTGATGATAGGTTCCACTGCCCTAAGTGTGGGTCATCCATGATTATCAAACTCGGAAGAGGTGGTAAATTCCTTTCATGTTCTAGATACCCTGACTGTGATGGTTCACTCACTTTCGATGGTCAAGAAATAAAAAAGGATGAGCCACTCGGAATCGATCCACTTACCGGCATGCCGATATTTGTTAAGACCGGTAAGTATGGTCCATACGTCCAACTCGGCGAGCAAGTCAAAGCATCCAAAACAAAGCAAGAACCAAAGCTAGATCAAAATGGTAAAAAAATCCGAAGGACCAAAGAAGAAATAGCCAAAGCTAAAGAAGAAAAGGCGAAACAAAAGCTTCTCACCAAACCAAAGATGGCATCAATCCCAAAGGAGTATGATCCAAGCAAAATATCACTTGATGATGCCTTGAAATTCCTAACACTTCCAAGAACTCTTGGAGTCCACCCAGATACAGGTAAGAACATAATAGCCAACAGAGGCATGTTCGGACCATACGTCATGCACGATGGAGACTTCAGGTCCTTAAAGCAAGACGATGTTTATGAAATCGGTCTCGATAGAGCTCTCGAGATACTAAAGGAGCCAAAGAAAGTTGGTCGTGGTCGCTTCAAAAAGCGAAGTAAGTAAACTAAATTCTTACAAACTCGGTGACTTCAGAATTCCTAATCAATATGGTCCTGTCCGTCTTATAGGTCAAGCCCTTATTAGGCTGAGACTCAAATCCAAGATAAACGCATGAGACTTTTCTTGCTTTCACCTCTTCTATTGCTGGCTGTAAATCTGAATCAGAACTACCTAGAATAATTTGATCAACTCGTTTATCGCATGCATTAACTATCATATCGACGGCAATTTTGACATCCACACCCTTTTCTTTAAACACTAGTGCAGTTTTACCATTTTTAATGTTTTCCATTTGCCCTCTCACCCTTCCCGACAAGATAACTTTAAATCCTTGATTTTCTAAATGAGTTTTTAATAATCTTTGTTCCTGAATAAGTTGTTTAGATTTTTCTAAACTCTCTTTATGTTCTTTGATTCTCGCAAAATAAAAAAAAGTTTGATCAATAGTTATTCCCTCCAAGACCTTATCGAATAAACCTTTAAAATCATAACGATACCAAACTGGTTTTATATTCTTTGAATCAAAAATTACTGATTTTATTTTTGCCTTAAAATTTTCACCATCAATAAGTAGTATAGTTCGCATATATAATACATTGTAACAAAAAAGCCCCAACGGACCTATTAGGGCTGGTTGGGGCGTTTATGTCACTATAGTATCACAGAAATTTTGGCTGTCAAAGCTACTAAACGACGAAGTTGTCCAAATTGTAGGTCTCCTCTTCTTCCTGTTTTGGCACATCATTCTGGAGAGTCTTTTGCTCTTCTTGTGAGATACCGTGATCATCTAAAGTCGCTGGTGCGCCTTCTTCTATAGCATTTGGTATTGAAGCAACGTTTGCTTTCTCATCAAAGTTCTTCTTGATGAGCTCAAGGATGTTGCGTAAGTCACCATCATTGAAGTAATCAATGTGAATCTTGCCTCCCGCTTCGCGAGCTTCGATTTGGACTCTTGTACCCAAGGCTTCTGTGAGCTTCTCTTCGAGTTCAACAATCTCAGGAGAGAAGAAATGCTCCTTCTTACGAACCTTATCGTAAGCAATACGCCTCGCTATACCCTCTGCTTCACGCACAGTCATCTTCTTCTGCATTATCTCCTTGAAGAGAACCATCTGCTCCTCCTTCCTGTCTATAAGCATGAGGAGAGGTCTCGTGTGACCTTCCGAAATCCTACCTTCTGAGAGAGCGTTCTGCATCTCCTCAGGCATCATAAGTAGTCTCAAACTGTTTGATACATACTCTCTACTCTTACCAATCTTCTCTGCTATCTCAGTGTGCTTAAGGCTAAACTGATCAACCAACTGCTTGAACGACTTTGCTCGGTCTATTGGATTTAGGTCTTCACGCTGAAGGTTCTCGATTATAGCAAGCTCAAGCTTTACTCTATCTGTTTGCTCGCCTGTCCTTATAATCGCTGGTACTTGAGTCAGTCCCGCAAGCTTTGATGCACGAAGTCTTCTCTCACCACTTATGAGTTCGTATTCTGTAAACATTGATCCATCTTCACGATGAATCTCCTTTCTTGTTACAACAAGTGGCTGGAGCACTCCGTACTGACGTATTGAGCTAGCCAGATCACGAAGTCTTGCTTCATCAAATTCCTTTCGTGGTTGGAAAGGGTTTGGTTTAATCTTCTCTACTTCTATCCAAAAAATTGAGTTGTTGTAAAATTCCATGCGATGATTTTAGCATGTATGACCATTTCTTGAAAATTGTGGAAATCGCAAAAGTGTAGTAATTTGTATGTTATTGCCGGAGTGGCG
>CAZCQK010000018.1:0-4019 GCA_964500855.1 uncultured Candidatus Saccharibacteria bacterium | reverse complement strand
TGCCGGAGTGGCGGAATGGTATACGCACACGACTCAAAATCGTGCGGGGCAACCCTTAAGAGTTCGAGTCTCTTCTCCGGCATCAACGTAGCGAAGCGAAGGTGGTATGACGGAGAAGAGACGAGAAAGGCGGAGGCCGACGGGCCGAGCCGGGGTCGCGAGATTTTCTAGCAAGAAAATACTCGTGACCGAGTCTTATAGAAATAATTGATGAAACCAAAGGTAATAGTAATAGTCGGTCCAACAGCGTCAGGTAAAAGTGATCTTGCAGTTCTGATAGCCAAAGAGTTTGATGGAGAAGTCATATCCGCTGACTCAAGGCAGGTCTATAGGGGTCTAAATATTGGCGCAGGTAAAATCACAAAACGTGAAATGTGCGGGGTGCCTCATCACATGCTTGATGTTTTAAGTCCGAAGAAAGTATTCACAGTCTCGGAATTCAAAAACAAATCAGAAAAAATAATTGGTGAAATAATAGAGCGAGGCAAGCTCCCAATCATCTGCGGAGGCACAGGTTTCTACATAGACACTTTAATAAACAATACTACCCTCCCCGAAGTAGAACCTGACCCAAAGCTGAGGCAAAAGCTTTCCAAAATGAGCGCACCCAAACTCCATTTGATGCTACTAAAGCTAGATAGTCGCAGGGCCAAGGAAATAGATCCAAATAATAAAGTCAGACTAATCCGCGCCATAGAGATAGCCAAGGCTCTAGGTAAGGTACCTCAAAGTAAACCAAATCCAAATTACTCCCCTCTCTTTATTGGTATAGAGTGGAAGCGCGAAGAATTAAATAAACGGATCCAAATACGCCTACTAAAGCGTATGAAGCAAGGAATGCTAAAGGAGGTGGAGAATCTTCATAAAGATGGATTATCTTGGAAGAGGATGTTCGATTTGGGACTTGAATACCGTTATCTCTCAGAATATCTCCAGAACAAAATTTCAAAAGCAGAAATGCTTGAGAAGCTAGAGAAAGAAATCGAGCATTATGCCAAGCGTCAGATGACTTGGTTTAAAAGAAACAAAAATATAAAATGGCTCAATTCCAAAAATCTGAAAACTTCTCAAAAAATAATAAGAAGTTTCCTGAAGGATAGTGCCTAGATACAAAACATGTTGCTAGAGATCACACCTCCTTTGATCTTTCACCCACCCTCCCTCATCCAATGCAACGAATGAGGGTTTCGTGTTTAAAATCTCAAAAATGTGTTATTATCCTACCCGCAAGGGCGATTAGTTTAATGGCAGAACAAAGGCCTCCAAATCCTTTGGCGGGGGTTCGATTCCCTCATCGCCCGTTTGGAACAACGTGACAATACGGGCGATAGAAAGTGTGGGACACTTTCGTGAGGGAATCGAAGCCCGATTGAGCAAATTTTGTGAGTCTTCCAAAACAAAATTTCCAATCGGGGTACTGACCCAGTAAGGGTCGAATTTCCCTCATCGCCCGTAATGATTTACGAAAATGGCTGGGATGCCATTTGAGTAAAGCATCATTTCGAGGCAATGAGGGAATCGAAAGCCGGACTCCGCCTTGGGCGGAGGAGGCGGGGTCGCAAAAATTTTGAGCACAAAATTATTTGTGACCGATTCCCCCAATCGCCCGCCTTCACTTTGCTTCGCAAGCTACGGCGGGCAGGCCCGTAATGATTTACGAAAATGGCTGGAACGCCATTTGAGTAAAGTGGTATTTAACTTTCCAAAACGTT
Organism: uncultured Candidatus Saccharibacteria bacterium; assembly: GCA_964500855.1. Lineage (GTDB taxonomy): Bacteria > Patescibacteriota > Minisyncoccia > Phycocordibacterales > CAIRYW01 > JAQBQZ01. The sequence goes on along the minus strand of CAZCQK010000018.1, from coordinate 2,307 downwards.
TATGCTCTCAAGCAAAGACTTTGATAATAATTGATACGCCTGCTCGTACTTAGTCTTTCCTGTATTAACAATAAGTATTTTAGAATCTTTAGGTATTTCTTTCTGCATCTGAATAAGCATCGCGAGACCAGCTATACCAGAATATTCGCAATCAACACCCTGAGACCTAGCAATTAAATACGCCTGCTCAAGATACTTTTCCTCCAGCAAATTTACTCTCGATTTATCACCACAAAAACCTGCATATTTATAAAACTGAATCCACTGCTCATCAAAGTGAACAAATGGAAGATGTGGTGAATATAGCTTCTCTGCTTTTGATTTAGGATTATTAGTAGTAACTCCAATAAAATTACATTTTCTGAGCTTATCCACATCCCCCATGAAACGAGGGTCATGAGCACTAGTAGAGACTTCCTTCTTGTTAACATTCAAGATATTCTCATATAGATTTCCAGTACCAAACGGAATAAAGCAATAATCAGGAGAGTTATTTATAATTTCATAACTAAGCCAATCATAGAAACGAGTTGTGGGATCTAGGGCTTCGTTAGAAGTAATATCGAAACCACCAGGATTATTGGTTAGTGTAAGTATATCTCTATACTGAAGAGGTTTTTTACCAAGATCTGTCTCATATATTTCACATCCAATCACCTTTAAAGATGCAATAATATTCTGATCAATATTAGCATCAATCAATACTTTCAGATTTGGTAGTCCATATTTCTTTAATTGAGTTTGAATAGCAAAGGCTGCGGAACCAGAAGAAATAATGGACATGGACGGCAATGGTCCATCTACCTGTCCTCTATCCTTTGCTAATAAAAAATCTCGATAAGTCACTATTATTTCCCAAGCCATTCTATCCTTATGAGTTCCGGTAGGATTTTTACTCTCATCTTTGAGCCAAACATTAGGGAAATCTAAAACTTCAATCTTCGTTGTAGGAGTTGCTGGAAATTTAGGATCATCAGCAGGAAATTCCGGCTTAGCAGGATCATTTTCTGAAGCAATGTATATTGATTTTAATATTCGCTCCTCCTCTCTATTCAATGACATAATACCGTGACATTAACACAAAAAACTACTGCTGTGTAGTATTTGTTTTGTTTTAATTATATTTAAACTTTTATGCTAAAATAAGGCCATGAATAAAACAATACTTATATCTGGCGGGAGTGATGGTCTAGGTAAGGCTCTAGCAGAGAAGCTGGTAAGGAATAACAAGGTAATAATACTCGCAAATAACGCCGAGAAAACAGAGAAGGTTGCCAAGGAGCTAGGTACTGATTTTGTTGTTGCAGACGTATCCAATTACCAAAATATTAGAAGTGCAGTCGAAGAAATAATCAAAAGACACAAAACAATAGACTGTCTCATAAACAACGCTGGCCTTTGGATTGAAGGTGCTCTAGAAAATAATGATCCCGAACAAATTGCTAAGGTAATGGCCGTAAACGCAACAGGAAGTATATTACTGACCCATGCGGTTTTACCTCACATGAAGGAAAATAAAAAAGGCAGAATAATAAACGTAATATCACAAGCTGGGCTAGGAGCGAAGGCTGAGAGAAGTGTTTATAATGCTTCTAAGTGGGCTATGACAGGATTTACAAAATCTCTTGCTCAAGAACTTATCCCATCCAACATATCAGTCTGTGGTTTCTATCCAGGATCAATGCAAACTGAGTTCTTCGAAAAGGCTGGCTCAAACAAGGACTTAACAAAATTCATGAGCCTACCAGAAGCAGTGCGAGCACTTGAATTTATAGTAGAGACCCCTGATGACTTAACAATACCTGAACTAGGGATAAAGCCAGCTTGGTACTAAACCAATACTAAAAACACCGCCCTCTCGGGCGGTGTTTTTAGATTATTTCTTTGATTCCTTGAAGACTACGTGCTTGCGAAGTTTCTTTGAATACTTCTTGAGCTCTACCTTACGCTGAACGCCTTTCTTGTTCTTGCGACTGTGATAGACCTCGCCGGTCTCCTTGTTCTTCAAAATTATGAGATTATCCTGTGACATATATTTAATTTATGGTTGCCATAATATACCCTAAACGGCCAAAAAGGCAAATCCAGCCGTGAACTACGTTGCGTAGGGCAGGATTCGGTCACAAGTATTTGCCTACTGGCAAATCTCGCGACCCCGTCTCGTCCGCCTAGCGGACTCCGACTTTCGAATCCAGCCGCGAACTACGTTGCGTAGGGCAGGATTCGAACCTGCGAAGCCCATTGGGCGACAGATTTACAGTCTGTTGTATTTGACCGCTCTACCACCTACGCGTACGCTAGAGAATA
>CAZCQK010000017.1:7870-13504 GCA_964500855.1 uncultured Candidatus Saccharibacteria bacterium | reverse complement strand
ACCTCGATATTTTTTTGAGTTTTGGAATCTTTGGCTACAACAGTAGATACCGCTTTCTTTTTGGTCTGCGGTTTTTTTGATTTTTTGTTCATTTATTTATTCTAGATTTACTTTACCTGGTAATATTCCTATATCTGTTATTGGAAAGAGTCTTAGATCTACACGGCCACTGATTCTTGATTTGTTGAGTGGCCCCCATACGCGAGAGTCTGAACTAACGCTTCTGTTATCTCCGAGTACGTAGTATTCATCTTCTTTTAGGGTGACTTCGTTTATACCATCACGCATTGAGGATACGTAGGGTTCTTTGAGTATGAAGCCAGCAGGGTTCTCCTTATTTTTGATTGTAACTTCGTTGCCGTCTATGCGGATTGTTTCTCCTGGGAGACCGATTACTCTCTTGATGAAGTATGTGGAGTCAGAGAAAGGAGGCTTGAATACAACCACATCTCCTCGGGAAGGACTTTTGAAATCATAGACGAGCTTATCTACTACGAGGTAGTTTTTATCCTTGAATGTTGGGTACATGGACGCACCAACAACTATGAATGGAGAGGCGATGAGGTATTTGATTGGGAGAGCGATAGCAAGTGCAATAAGAAGTGCTTCTATTAAATCACGAATGCCACTCTTCTTTTTGATTTGCGTAACGTGCTGTTCCATTTGTGGCCACAATGATAATATATGTATGCTTATTGACGCAATAACAAGAATCATGTCGTATATTATTTTAGGTTTGGGAAATCCTGGAGAAGAGTATGAATCAACACGTCATAACGTCGGATTCATGGCTCTTAATATGTTCGCAAAAAAGTACGGTGCAACAGAATGGAAAAAGGATGGAGTACGAAATGCTTTCACTTCCAAAGCTCTGTGTGAGGATGAGAAAGTTCAACTTATAAAGCCACTAACATTTATGAACAAGTCTGGATTCTCTGTGAAGGACTTGGCAGGATCAGCAAAGAAGATTGAGAAGATGGTTGTTATCCATGATGACTTAGACTTACCAATTGGTTCGATGAAGATTGTGTTTGATCGTGGTAGCGGAGGTCACCGTGGAGTCGAGTCGATTGTTAAAAGTGTTAAGAGTAATGCTTTCATTCGTGTTCGAATCGGAGTGTGTCCTGTGACACCAGGAGGTAAGCTTAAGAAGCCAGACCATGAGAAGATTGTTGATTTTATTGTTGGAGAATTCAAGCCAGCGGAAAGCTTGGAATTAAAAAAGGTTTTGAAAAGGGTGGTAGAAGCTCTCGCTGTGATAGTCACATCAGGTAGGGAGGAAGCAATGACTGAGTATAATTAAATGCAAGAAAAGATTCCAGAAAATATAGATTTCCTTTCGGAAAATATAAATCTAGGAGTAAGAATAAGTAGATCTTCTATAGAGGATTTTCCTATTATTTCCGATAGAGATATGCATACAAAGGAAGAAAAGCTTTTGTTTATTTTGGGAAGCTGGAACAATCGAGACTCGACTCATCTGGATATCTCAATTGAAGGTGTTTTTGATTGCCCTGAAGCACTTGTTCATAGGCCAGGAGAAATTACTGTAGATTATCAAAAAGCAGAGACAATTTTTGATTCTCTAAAGAAGGAGAATGAAGAAAGTTTATCTTTGAGTCTGCTTGGGAATGTTCATACACATCCTTATACTGAAGAAGAGTTGAAAAGACATCCTGCTACACCAACATCTCATGATGTTGAAGGGTGGAAAATGGAGGCTGTTGATTCTTTAGAACAGAGAAAAATTCCTCAAGTATTTGGAATAGTTTCAAGAAATGAAGAGAATGGTTCAATGCAGCTAGCTTTATATCACATTGTTAAGGGAAGAGACGGAACATTTTATCATAAACCAATTAAGGATTGGGAATATGGTGAATAAAGAAAATATTGATACCAAAGTCATGAATGATTTTGATTCTTGGAATGAAGTAAAAAAGCAGGTAGATGCAGAAAATGCACCACCTGATCGTTTTCCTAAGGAAGGCGAGGTTTGGATGATTGTATTGGGTAAGAATATTGGTTTTGAGCAAAATGGGTCAGGTGGTAATTTTTCGAGACCTGTAGTTATTATTAAGAAATTTAATAATCATATGTTTTGGGCCGTTCCTCTTTCAACAAAACAGAAAAAATTTGATTTTTATTTCAACTATACCGATCCTAATAATCAAAATGTTTCTGCAATTTTGGCTCAAATGAAGCTTATAAGTGTGAAAAGGTTGAAGAGAAAAATCTACGATATTGAGACAGCTTTATTAGATAATTTAAAACAAAAACTCCGGTCGTATTTTTAACTCGAAACCCCACCAAAAGGTGGGGTTTCTCGGAGCCTTGCGGCACTTTATAAAGAAATCATAACAAAATCAGATAATAAGTCAAATGAAAAACCAAGGGTTCTTAATTTCAGGAGTACTAAATATTAAAAATATTATAAAAACAAAAACCCTCTCCTTTTGAAGGAGAGGGCACCTTTCTTAAAGTAGATTGGATTACTTTGTGCCTACGAATGAGAGTGCCATCTTCTGCTCCTTTGGATCAAAGAGAGAGATTTTGAATGAGTAGCTCTTACCAAGCTCAAGCTTCTCTCGAAGCTTGTCTTCGCTACCAAACTCACTTACGTGTACTAGACCAGCAACACCTTCTTCGATAGAAGCAAGCGCACCGTGACGGTTGAACTTGATGATCACACCTTCTACTGTGTCATCCTTCTTGTACTTCTTAGAAGCGTCTACCCATGGGTTATCCTTGAGAGCCTTAACAGATAGAGAAATCTTGCCTTCCTTAATCTCAATTACCTTGACCTTTACCTTCTCTCCAACCTTGAAGAATAGGCGAGGATCTTCTACTAGACCCCAATCAATCTCAGAGATGTGAACTAGTCCTTCAAGACCGTCCTCAATCTTAACGAATGCTCCGAAATCAACGATGCCTGTGACTTCTCCATCAAGTACGTCACCAACAGCATACTTGCTTACTACCTTCTCTCGGTTCTCACCTGTCTGGCCCTTCTCAGAGAAGATTAGCTTGCCATCCTTTGGAGTTGCTCCGATGATTGTTACTGAGAGTTTACCACCGACGAGTTTCTTCAACTCTTCGAGTATTCGATCCTTATCTCCATCCATAACTCGTGGATAGTGATCGCTCTTAAGCTGGCTTGCAGGAAGGAATCCTTGCATACCCTGCCAGTTGATGATGAGACCTCCTTTGTTTGCTTCTGTTACTCCTACTTCGAAGACTCGCTTCTCCTTCATAGCCTTCTCAGCCTCGCTCCATACTAGAGCCTGCTTTGCTTCCTTGAGAGATAGTTCGATATAACCATCTTCGTTTGATAGCTCAACAATCTTGGCTGCGATAGAGTCGCCGATAGCAACCTTGCGCAATATATCGCGAACAGCGATGAACTCTCGTCCAAAGATGATTCCTGTTCCGTAAGGGAATAGGTCGATATAAACTTTACCCTTATCTAATGCAATCACAGGACCCTCTACTAGGTCACCAACTCCTGGAGGAGTCACTGATTCTGCGAGTATGAGAGCATGTGTTGGGTTACCTACTTTCACTTCTGTATCGTTTGATACAGCTTCATTTGACTTTACTTTTGGCATTTTTTTGTGCGGGTCCTCACCTGAATAGCGTCGTGGCCGTTACAGTGGTGAGATTATTTCCGCGTTACTTATAATGTGCATATAATACATATTTTCCTTGATTTGTAAACAGATGTTTTGCTTCCTTCGCTTACCGTTTTCTGCTACAATTGGCCCCATGATTCTCACATACCATGGCAAGAATATGATAAAGGCGCAGTCAGGAGATTTGATTGTTGCTGTTAACCCAATTTCGAAATCTTCAAAGCATAAGAGCTCTAAGTTCGGAGCTGATGTGGCGCTCATATCAGTAAATGACGCAGACCACAATGGAGTAGAGGAGGTTACTTTTGGTAACAAGGTGCCATTCGTTGCGAGTGGTCCTGGAGAGTACGAGGTCCGAGATATATTCATCAAAGGATTTCTATCTAAGGCCGAGAAAGAAAAGATTAACACCATATATACAGCTCAGTTTGATGGTATAAACCTTTGTTTCCTCGGTGGACTTTCATCTGAGTTACCTGAAGAGGCCTTGGAGTCACTTAATGATGTGGATATTTTGTTCGTACCTGTTTCCGATACACTACCTGCTGATAAGGCATATAAGATTGCGGTATCACTTGAGCCAAGGCTCATCATACCTCTTGGTGAAGACGATGGTGTTAAGAAGTTTATTAAGGAGTCTGGATCAGCAAACCCTGATAAGCTCGATAAGCTAACACTAAAGCGCAAGGATCTAGATGGTAAGGAGGGTGAGATTGTTTTACTTTCTTGTTAATCCAAGATGATTCGCCATATCCACAAACTTCCTTTGGGTGTGAGGCGTAAAATAGCATTGTTTATAGCTGGTTTTATCACAGTCTTGGTGTTTGCGTTTTGGATCAATCATTCATTTGGTATATTAGAAAGTACATACAGTGAGACAGTAAGTCAGGGAGCAAGTCTATTCGGGTTTCTCGACCAGAACGTAGAAATAGCTTACAATGCTTTCGATGAAAGATACGCAAAGATAAAGAGAGAGGTATCTCCACTCTTTGCATCGAAGGCGATAAATGAAGCATCAACCACAGAATTAAGCGCGACATCAACAGTAAATAATTAACACAATGGCAAAGAAAGAAACAAAACCAGAAAGCAATAACCAGGAGATCCCAGCATCTTCTATTCTCCCAAGATCACTCGTAACTGAGATGAGAGAAAGTTACTTGGACTATGCCATGTCGGTTATTACTGATAGAGCATTGCCTGATGTGAGAGATGGAATGAAGCCTGTACAGAGAAGGATTCTCTATACCATGTATGAACTCGGTCTCAATCCTGGAGGTAAGACTCGTAAGAGTGCCAAGATTATTGGAGACGTGACAGGTAACTATCACCCACACGGTACAGCAGCAGCATACGGTGCGCTCGTTACGCTTGCGCAGGATTTCACTATGCGTTATCCGCTCGTTATCGGTCAGGGCAACTTCGGATCTGTTGATGGAGATCCGCCAGCTGCTGATAGATATACTGAAGCCAAGATGTCTCGACTGACTGTTGAGATGCTTCGTGATATCGAGAAGGAGTCGGTGGATTGGAGACCAAACTACGAGAACACTCGCAAGGAGCCAGCAGTCCTACCTGCTGGAGTACCAAACCTGATTTTGAATGGTACTTTGGGTATCGCTGTTGGTATGGCGACCAACGTGCCACCACACAACCTAAATGAAATAACAGATGCCATAGTGCATCTTATTGATAATAAGGACGCTACTACTGATGATTTGCTCAAATATATTAAAGGACCCGACTTTCCTACTGGTGGTATTGTTTTTGGTAAGAAAGACATGGCTCATGCCTACTCAACCGGACGTGGAGGAGTCGTAGTGCGTGGTGAAGCCGAAATAGTAGAAGATAAGGCGGGCCAAGCAACAATCATAATCACTTCAATACCATACCGTGTTAACAAGGCTGAGCTCATCATGTCTATTGCGGATCTTGTGCGAGAAAAGAAGCTTGAAGGTATTAAGGATTTGCGAGACGAGTCTGCTAAGGATGTTAGAATCGTAAT
>CAZCQK010000017.1:2910-7770 GCA_964500855.1 uncultured Candidatus Saccharibacteria bacterium | reverse complement strand
TTGAAGGTATTAAGGATTTGCGAGACGAGTCTGCTAAGGATGTTAGAATCGTAATTGAGCTCAAGAAGGGTAGTTACCCTCAGCAGGTTTTGAATTTCCTATACAAGCACACAAGACTCGAAGAAGCTTTCCACTTCAACTTGGTAGCACTCGTTGATGGTGTGCCTCAGACTCTGTCACTTAAGACAATCCTCAGTGAATTCGTAGGTCATCGCAAGATTGTTATCAAGCGAAGGACTGAATTTGATTTAAATAAAGCATTAGATAGAGAGCATATATTGGTAGGTTTGAAGAAAGCTCTTGATCACATCGATGAGATAATCCAGCTTATCAAGAAGTCTAAGAACGTAGATGAAGCTCGCAAGAACTTGATGGATAAGTTCAAGTTCTCAGAGAGACAGGCCAACGCCATCCTTGAGATGCGCCTTCAGAAGCTTTCTGGTCTTGAGCGCAAGAAGATTGAGGATGAACTCGATGCTATAAGAGTACTCATCAAAGACTTGAAGGATATCTTGGAGAATCCAAAGCGAATCCCCCAGATTATTAAGGATGAGTTGAAGCAGATTGCTGAGAAGTATGGTGACGAGAGACGCACTAAGGTAGTGGCTCATGAGGCTAAGTCGTTCTCAATCGAAGACGTGATTCCTGATGAGGAGTCTGTGCTTGTTTATACTTCTGGTGGTTATGTGAAGCGAACAGATCCTGAAGAATACAAGAAACAAAAGCGTGGAGGAGTTGGAGTGGTAGATTTAGATACCAAGGAGGAGGACTTTATCACTCACTTAGTAAAGGGCACAACACACAGTGATCTTCTGTTCTTTACTGATAAAGGTAAGGCTTATCAAATCAAGATGTATGAGATCCCTGAAGGTAAGAGAGCTACAAAGGGTAAATCAATCATGAACTTCCTCTCGCTTCAAAATGACGAGAAAGTCACATCGATTTTGCCAATGCCAAAGGAGATTAAGAAGGGTAGCGACTTATCACTCTTCCTTGTTACTAAGCAGGGTACGGGTAAGAAGGTAGCGGCGGACGCATTCCATGATGTGCGAAGGAGTGGAATCATATCTATCAATCTAGATTCCGGAGATCAGCTAACTTCTGCTTTGTTTGTTGAGAAGGATGATGATGTGCTTTGCGTTTCTTCTGACGGACAGTCTATAAGATTCAAAGAATCAGATGTGAGACAGATGGGTAGAACAGCAGGAGGAGTAAGAGTTATGAAGATTGATAAAGGTGAGACTGTGGTTGGAGCGGATACAATCAAGAAAGGTGTGAAGGATGCGGAACTACTTGTTGTTGCAAGTAATGGTTACGGTAAGAAGACTCCAATCAAAGAATTCAAGACTCAAGGAAGAGGTGGAAGCGGTATTAAAGCCATAAAGGTAACAACCAAGACTGGTAACCTGATCTCTGCTAAGGTGGTAGATGCTGAGACTGATGAGGTAGTAGCAATATCAAAGAAAAGTCAGGTCATCCGATGTGGACTTGGTGAGATAGCGACTCTCGGCCGAGATACTCAAGGAGTCAGAATCATGAAACTTAGAGAAGGTGATTCACTTGCTTCTGTGGTTGCTATGTAGTGATGTTTGATTACGGTATTAACAAGGACCTTCTTCCTCGAGAGATTCGGGAGAAGGTCGTTTTGTTTGATACTGATAGGAGCACTGTGGAATTTATCTGTAAGTGTAAATCCAGTGTAATACCGAGGTGGAAATTCTATGCTTACCGGTTTTTGCGCAGGTTCTTGGATTTTTATTTGTTGCACGGATTGTTTGGTATGTATGAGATGTATCTTCTGAATCGTGATCACTGGATTAAATTAGTCGGTGGGCATAAGCAATCACTTTTGGATATTGGAGCTGGGCAAGGGTTTATTACGGAGAATGCTAAAGGTCTGTTCGATTCTATCTATGCTAATGAGCTTTATACCACTTTGCTAAGGAGACTTAAGAAGAAGGGTTTTAAGATTATTAAAGGGAATTTAGAGGAAAGTGTGGAGCATGTTGTGGAGAGATTTGATGTGGTTTCTCTTCTTAACATTATTGATGTGTGTGATAAGCCAATATCTTTGATAAAAAATTCAATAAAATTATTGAAAGAAGATGGTTTGCTTATCATTGCGGACCCGCTACCGTTTAGAAAGTATGTAATCCATGGAGGGAAGTTTGCTTCTGAGAAGCTACCTTTTACTCATGCTTCTTGGGAAGAGAGTTTCGCTTTGTTTTATGAAGAAGTCTTGTTACCACTTGGTCTTGAGGTGGTGATTCTGACTAGGCTACCGTATCTTTCTCACTCTGACGCCAGGGAGGGAGGCTATGTTTATTATGATGATATGGTTGTGGTGTGCAAACGTAAAGGATGTAGTTCATCAACGGTATGTTGTTGATATGATGAAAATGTGACGTTGCTTGACACTTATGTCTAAAAAATGCTATTATTTCGACATAATAAAGTATATATGTCATTTGAACCGACAAAACCAAATAACGATTTACCTTCCATACAAAACCATGGATTAAAAAATCAGGATTTTACTGATCTACTTTTGTGTGCGCAAAAAGAGTTGTCTGAGCTTAAGGGATATACTTTAAGGTTACCAAATCCGGAAATATTGTTGTCACCTTCGGTTATTAGAGAATCTGTTGAAAGTTCTATTATTGAAAATATAAACACTACTACGACAGACGTTTTTAAAAATCAACTATTACCAGAAGCGGAACAAACAAAAGCAGATAAAGAAGTTATTCGTTACAAGAGTGCCATTGATTGGGGAATGGAAAAGCTTGATGAGAGTAGTGTGTCTACCAGATTATTGCAGGGTATTATTCGAAAACTTTTACCGAGCACCGATGGACAATTTAGAACAAAACAAAATCATATAGTTAATAGTTCTACAGGTAATATAATATATACTCCCCCTGTGGTTAATAAAATTCCCGATCTTGTAAGAGATTGGGAAAAATTCGCCAATAACACAGAAGGAGATAATCTACATCCTCTTATAAGAATTGCTCTTGCTCATTATCAGCTTGAGGCCATACATCCATTTGATGATGGAAATGGGCGTACAGGCAGAATTGTAATGGTGTTGCAGCTTCTAAAAGAAGATATGCTGTCTTTGCCTGTGTTGTATATAAGTAGCTATATAAATAAGCATAAAAGCGATTATTATAGATTACTTCAGGCTTGTAATGAAAATCAAGATTTCAAACCATTTGTGGAATTTATGTTGCAAGGATTTCATTCTCAGGCACTCGAGACTAAAAATACACTCTTGTCTATTATGAGTCTTTACTATGAAACCAAGACAAATATTAAACTAAATCATAGTAAAATATATTCTGCTGATTTATTAGAGTCATTGTTTATGTCCCCGATTATTTCGCCTTCTAGATTATCTAAGGATTTAGATATACATCGTGTGACAGCAAGCAAATATTTGCAAGAATTAAAAGCCGCAGGAATATTGGAAGTCATGAAATATAAGACCTATAATTTCTACTATAATAAAAAGTTTCTTGATATTTTGAATGGAAATAAAATATAAATACATTTGAGAGTACCTACCAACAGATGTGTCTGTTTCGATAGTGAAAACAGTGATACAATTTGAGTATGTTTTCTAATCCAGAAAAAATTCTTATACAGTTTGGAGTATCGCCTGATAGTGTGGTTGCTGATTTCGGTACTGGGTCTGGATTTTATGCTTTCTTACTTTCAAATAAGGTGGGTACTAAGGGCAAGGTCTTTGCGGTTGATGTATCTAAAGATATGGTCCGTAAGATAAGTCGAGAAGTTGAAAGGAGGCATATCAATAATCTAGAAGTCATATGGGGCGACCTTGAGAGTAAGAGTGGAAGTGGCCTAAAACCAAAATCAGTGGATTCTGTGATTGTCGCTAACACACTCTTTACTATAAGTCATAAGAAGATATTCGTAGCTGAGATTAAGCGTGTGCTTCGCAAGAAGGGTAGAGTCTTACTTGTTGAGTGGGCGGATTCTTTCGCTGGCATGGGTCCTCATCGAGATCATATAATAGACAGGGAGGATGCCAAGAAATTATTTGAGGATGAGGGACTTGTTTTCGATAGGTATATCGAAGATGCTGGAGAGCATCATTACGGAATGGTTTTCAGATCTTAGTTTTCCCCGTTGCCCTACTTCCTAGTTTTTGATTTTTGGCATAAAATAATATCGTGACTAATACTACACAGATAGTTGTAATCGGAATATTTATTTTCTTTTTGATTGTTGGAGTGATTGTTTTTGCTGCCTTTGGTACTTCTAATTCTACTACTGCGGTGGTGCCTGTTGAGATATGGGGCACTATGCCATCATCCTTGTTTACCAATATCGCTAATACTTTAAATGCTGGTAAGCCGGGAACAATAAGTATCAATTATACCGAAATCGCTCCTGAACAGTTTGAAAGTACCTTGGTAAACGCCCTGGCTGATGGTAATGGTCCTGATGCGGTGCTTATGCCAAGTGAGCTACTTCTTAAGGAGCAAAAGAAGCTTGCGCTCATAAGCTTTAGTCTGCTTTCTGAGAGAGACTTCAAGGATAGCTACGTGCAAGGATCTGAGATTCTCCTTACTGATAAGGGTTCATATGGAATACCTTTCCTCGCTGATCCATTGGTCATGTATTGGAACAGAGATATTCTAAATTCTAATTCTATTGCCACTCCGCCTACTTCTTGGGAACAGATGCTCTCGCTTTCTGAGAAGCTCACGAAGCTCAGTGAAGATAAAAGCATTCTCTCAAGTACGGTTGCTTTTGGTGATTATACCAACGTAGATCATGCTAAGGAGGTGCTTTCAACTCTTATGCTCCAGTCTGGATCACCACTTATCA
>CAZCQK010000017.1:0-2810 GCA_964500855.1 uncultured Candidatus Saccharibacteria bacterium | reverse complement strand
CATGCTAAGGAGGTGCTTTCAACTCTTATGCTCCAGTCTGGATCACCACTTATCACGAGAGCAAGCGATGGTAATATCAAAAACATGATGGCGAGTAACTTAGGCTATGCTATCAACCCTGTTCAGACAGCTTTGGATTTTTATACCCAATTCGCGAACCCTTTGAAGTCTGTTTATACATGGAACAGATCATTACCTAGCTCAAAGGAAGCCTTTCTTAATGGAGATTTAGCTTTCTACTTCGGTCCTGCTAGTGAGTATCGCGAGATTCAGACCAAGAGCCCAAACCTTAACTTTGATGTTGCGCCTTTCCCACAGCCTCAGAATGCACAAAGCAAGAAGACTGGAGGAACGATATATAGCTTCTCAGTCTTGGCTTCGTCTAAGAATCAAAAGCAGGCATTTCAAGAGATATCAATACTTACAGGAAGTGATGTGATGACTCTTGCAGCTAACGCAACAAATCTAGCTCCAACTAGAAGAGATGTTTTGAGTAACTTGCCTACTAATGCGACTCTCAATGTATTCTGGAAATCTACCCCTTGGATTACTTCGTGGCTTGATCCAGATCCTATTAAGTCAGATAGCGCATTCGAGAGCAGTGTTAGCTCAGTAGTCACAGGAAGGCAAAAGGTAGATGAAGCTTCGAAGACGCTTTCTGGTCAGATGGATGAAATACTTCGTAACGCTCTACCTGATAATGTAAATTAATGAATAAGTTTAAAATAAAATCATTGTTGCTTGGGCTTGCTATCACTTCTGTGGCTTTTATTCCAACAGCTTTCGCCGCAACTTCTAATACTGCTGATTTCGCCAAGAGTTCTAGCGCAGAACTTGTGCCGTGCGGAAGTAGTACCAACAATCATGATTGTACTTGGAATGATCTAATCCAACTCGGTAATAATGCTGTAAACTTAATAGTATTCCTTTCCTCTATGTTTGGAGTACTTGGATTTTGTTATGCAGGGTTCCTCTATATCACAGCAACGGGAGACGGTGGCAAGATAGAGCAAGCACATCATATATTTAAGGCAGTGCTTACGGGTATGATATTCGTATTGTGTGGATGGTTACTTATCGCAACAATACTTCAAATATTGGTTGGTAATAGTCAGCTTGCAACGAGCATCAAGAGCTTTGTGGACTATAGTTCGGTCAAGGTACTTCCTCAAGGTAAATAATAAAGTTATTATATAAACATGAATCAAAGACTAAAGAAAATTTCTGCACAGATACTATCAGCACTAATTCTTATAGTTGTTGCGGGTCAGTCAGTTGCGAGAGCGGCTGGTATTGATAATCCGCTTCAGGCTAATAGCTTGGCAGATTTGTTTAATAATATTGTTAGTGTCTGTATCGAGCTTGGTACCATACTAGCAGTGCTTGGGATCATGTATGGAGGGTTTCTCTACGTGACTGCTCAGGGTAATGAGGAGAAGCTCGGTCAAGCTCAGAAGACTATTACTTGGGCCTTAGTTGGTACAGCAGTCCTTCTCGGAGCTCGTACTATCATGGCGGCAGTTAGAGGCACAGTAGAACAATTAGGAAATTAACATGAAGAAAAAACTATTCACAAAATCATTTGCAACAGCTTTTATAACTCTACCAACACTCGTTCTTGCTGGATGCTCTAGTACTAGTAGCTGTACCACTCCGACTGATATTGCTTCGCTATTTTGCTACGCGCTATGTATCCTTGCGGGGTATGTAGTACCGTTTCTTATTGGCCTCGGTACCATTCTATTTCTTGTTGGAGTACTTAATTACGTGCGGGCGGGGGATAACGAGGAGAAGAGAGCTGCAGGACGAGATATGATGTGGTTTGGGATAGTTTCGCTTTTCGTTATGATATCTGTTTGGGGATTTGTTAAGGTGCTTTCTACTACATTTGGGATCACATACGGTATACCTAGTCTTCCACCCGAATCAACCAAAGTCTTTGGTAACTAATTATGAAAAAGCATTTAGGACTAATCACAAGTATAGTCACAATCCTGCCAAGCACTGCCTTGGCTGATGTGCAGTGCACACCACCGAGAACTATCAATGATGTGTTCGGTTGCTTCGTTTATGGTAATTTCTCTGGTCTTATACCGGTACTTATTTTGATTGGATTGGTCACATTCCTTTCTGGGGTATTGAAGTTTGTGCGAGCTGGGGATAATGAGGAGGCAAGAGATTCTGGAAGGCAAGTTATGATCTACGGGGTAATTATTTTGTTTATTATGGTTTCTTATTGGGGATTCGTGAATATCTTGAGTCAGTCGTTTTTTGGTCATGGAGCTAAGATTCCTAACTATTTACCAACACTTCAATGAAGTCTACAAAATCAAAAATCATAGCGTTCGTATCGCTAGTTGTACCTAGTAGTGTACTGGCTGACGTTCAAAATAACGTGACTTTACTCCAAGGTGGTGCTCCTAAGTCTCCAGACAGCCTAAGCGCAGTAGCATGTATTGCTATCAAACTATTTTTAGATTTCATACCATTCATTGTGATAATCGCTGCGGGCGCTTTCATTCAAGGACTTATCAAGTATGTGGGTAATGGTGATAACGAAGAGAAGAGATCAGAGGGAAGGAAGATGATGATATACGGGATAGTGGGATTCTTCTTCTTGGTCTCCGTTTGGGAGATACTTAGATTGTTCACAACGAGCTTTGGTATACCACTCGCTATACCCCAACTAAAATCCTCTATTAAGTTTAATGCCACTTGCCAGTAATGTTTTCCACAGCTTGTGGTATGTTTCGGCAAAACCTTGTATAATATGAGGGTAAAGTAAAGGTCATTTATTATCTTATTTAAGT
>CAZCQK010000016.1:10803-14284 GCA_964500855.1 uncultured Candidatus Saccharibacteria bacterium | reverse complement strand
CTATGAATAACTTTTTAAGTAAAATCAAGAATATAGAAGAAGATAATAGAGTTGCTTTCACCAGCAAGCATCCTTTATTCTTGCCACTTGTTTTAGAATCGAGAAGACTTATAAGGAGTGTAATCTATAAATTTCACCCCAAATTTAGATTAAAAAATCTTGAGCAAGCGAAATGGTATCAAATAACAGAACACTCTTCTCCACTGTTTAGAAAATATAATAAGAGAGAGCTAGATTTAGGTAAAATCGAGAATATTAAAATAGCTATTAAGAATTTAGACGGGATTATTATCCCTCCTCAGAAAGTGTTTTCTTTCTGGAAGCATGTTGGGAGACCTTCATCTAAGAGGGGATTTAGAAATGGTCTGGTGGTTTCGAATGGGAAGTTAAAGGATGATGTTGGAGGAGGATTGTGTCAGTTATCTAATCTTATCGCGTATATGTTCGCTTGTAGCGAATGCGAATTCGTCGAGAGGAAGCATCATTGTAAGGATGTTTTCCCTGATAGTAATAGAGTGGTACCGTTCGCTTCGGGTGCGACCGTGTTCTATAACCTGATTGATTTAAAAATTAAAAATCCATACTTATTTCCAATAAAGCTAAATCTCCGTACAACTGAGACTCAACTGAGAGGAAGTATAAGTGTGTCTTCGAAGATTGATTATTATGTGAAGTTGGAAGAGAAGGAGAGTTATTTTATTAAATCTAAAAGTACAGGGAAGTTGTATCGGTGCAATGAGTTAGACAGAGTGTTTTATGATAAGACCGCCAAAACAAAAATCAAAGATGAACCGCTGTGGCTTAATGTTGCTGAAGTTGTTTATGAAGAGAGTCTAGTAAAGCAGGAGATACATGAAAGGGTTATAAAATAAATAACCAGCCCGCACGCGGACTGGTTATTGGATTTGTTTCAACATCAGTAATTTATGTTGAAGACTCCTTCGCTAGTCACTGTTACGTTACCTGAAGCGTCGATTGACTCTACTATGTAGTGATACTGTGTGCCTGGGTTTAGGTTTGGGAGAGCGATGTTGTGATAAGTAGAGAGATCGGAGCTTGTCACTACGTAAGCAGAACTGATCACTGGTTCTGAGAAGCTTCGCGAAGTTTCTGATACTACCATCTTGTGGGTATCGTAGAAGACTTTTGCTGTCGCTGCTTCATTTGTGTTCCAGCTTATGTTTGCTTGCCTTGATGAGAGGTTAACAGCGAGACCTGATATTGAAGGTGCTGATATATCAAGTCCGTGGCCTGCATTCATTACTCTATTTAGGGTCGCGAGAGTAAGGGGACCGACCCGACCAACATTTGGTAGATCATAAGCAACTTGGAAATTTCTTACTGCATCTTCAGTAAGAGTTCCGAAGTAGCCTGTGACAAGACCTTCTGAGTAAATAAATGGATTAGATGCTAGAAAGCCTTGAAGGCTGGTCACATCATTTCCTCTAGAGCCAACGTCTAATTGCGAAGTGATTGATCCGGTAGCGAGAGCGCTGTGAGCTCCTAATGCTAGAGCACATACCGTAAGCACAGAAGCCAGTCTCAGGTACCATTTTTTGTTTGTTTTCATGGTGTTAGTTTATTATTGCTAATAAGACTATGAGTTTGTTACGCACTACCTGTGGTAACCGACCTTTCACCATCTATGACGTATAGAGCACCTCATCATTACCACGCAACGTGTTTACATACCATTATTAAGATGTCACAATATCTTTGCTAATTAGGATAGTAATATTGCTCGAAAATC
Source organism: uncultured Candidatus Saccharibacteria bacterium (assembly GCA_964500855.1). Lineage (GTDB taxonomy): Bacteria > Patescibacteriota > Minisyncoccia > Phycocordibacterales > CAIRYW01 > JAQBQZ01. Next base: position 12,534 of record CAZCQK010000016.1, on the reverse strand, counting down.
TAATGAAATTCGCAAAACTTTTAACTATCGGTAAATTTTTACCCAGTGATATTGAGGTTACTCTAAGTGAGTCAAATAGGAAAATAGATCCTAAGATAGAAAACAAAGTTGATGATATTTGGAATGCTAAATTGAAAAAAGCCGAGAATGAAGGACGTATATGTTACAACGGCACTTCTTATAGATTGAACTCATTTAGGCAAAGGGAGACTAAAATTTTTTTGGATTTTACTACTATTGATTTTAAAACAAGGATAAGTCTTCTTGGTATTCCTGAATACCTAAATTTATCGGAGGAGTATTATAAGAAAGGATGTTCAACAGAAGCTACAGTAAAAACAGCGGATGATAGATATGTTATGGTTGAGTTGTCTGGTAAATCAATGAACAGTAATGCAACCGATCTCATGGGTGGATTGGTAGAAAAGCCTTTGGAATTAACTTCGGGTGAAGATTTATTTGAAGCACTCTATATTGAATTAGAAGAAGAGGGGTCCATAAGGAAATCAGATATAAGCGAAATTTATTTAAAGGCCATATATCTTAGTCATTTAACAGATATTCACTTTTATTTTGAAGTCTCACTAAATGTTTCTTTTGAAGAGCTAAATCAAAGATTTAAAACTGAGAATAAGGATCAGGATATTAAAGGAATTATAGATTTTTCTTTTGAGGAGTATGTTATACATTTACAAAATCATGCTTCTTTAAATAAACGTTTTGTTGCAGGATTGTTATAATTAAAATAAATTCATGGCCATAAATCCAAAATGCGATATGTGTGGTAAGGAGCTACTAGATTACGGAGCGATTTTGCTTAGCCCTCCGGATTCTCAAAGTAAGGTAGTGAAGTACCATGTGTGTAAGGAGTGTTATAAGGAAATAGAGGAGAAGGTGGTAAAACCTAATTCTGATTGATTTTACTTAAATTCAGATTTTGGTCTGAATTCCATTTTCACACCAAGCCTTTTGCATGAGTCGATATACCTTTGTTGGTATTCCAACCTCTCTTTTTCTGAGTTCGGAAGTCTTGTTAAATTATCAAAATCTTCTAAGCTTTTTATATCTTTGCTATCGCCCATAGCCCCATCTATCTCTCGCAGTCTTTTTATTTGATGTTGTAGGCTTTGTGGAAATTTATCCAATTCGTCTCTCGGTGTGTTCTTTAAGTTTTCAATACTTGGTTTTATGAGTAGGGCAGGTAGTCTGGGATCTTGTTTGCGCAGAGTTTCTATTTGAGATAATAATTCTTTGTTGTGGTTTTCTTTGGCATTTGCTTCTAAATCAGTTACCCACTGATTTTCTATCTCTCCCTTTTCCCTCATCATGTCTATCCATTTCGGGTCTTGTATCGAATACGACCAAGCTCCGTACTTCTCTTCGACTCCGAACTTGAGATCTGTTTTGGTCACCATATCTTCTTTCATTTGTTGGTAAGCTCGAGCAGCGATGAGATCACTTATCGATGGATACATCTCCGTAAACTGATTGTGTGTTCGACCTTCTAATGATTTATTTATTGCTTCTGGATGAGTGTGATGGATTTCAAGCCTTTTCGGGTTTTTGGACAACATATCCCTTATACTCTCATCATCAATGATGGCGGACGCTGAGTTGGTTTTCTTTAGTTTCAACTTCTCCCATCTTGGACCCTTTTCGTCCTCGATATATATCATCCCGCTTTCTTTGGAATCTCTCTCTACTCTTTGGAACATTTCTTTTATACCACTA
>CAZCQK010000016.1:5277-10703 GCA_964500855.1 uncultured Candidatus Saccharibacteria bacterium | reverse complement strand
GAAGTGATTATATGGAGTGTGGTCGCTATACTCGTGGTTCTTGCCTTTAGTATATTCGATAGGATTATTCCAGAACCAAAGAAGCTTCGAGAATTCGGGGAGAAACATGAGAGAGGGGTGACTCGAGTCGTTGAGATATTTCTTGGTTTACTTCTCATATCTATCACTTTCCTTTGGGGGATAGTACTTGTACCTGATCTACCTATCAATTCCAGTTTCACCTTCTGGCTTGCTGTCTTACAGCTTACTTCAGGATTGTTCCTCTTGGTCGGACTCTTTCAGAGGTTGGCTTCTATTTTGGTTGTTGTACTTTATGTTGCTATGGGAGTATTGGTTGGGTGGATGCCACTTGCTGAGAATCTACTGCTTCCAGCTGTTGCCTTCTATGTATTTATTAAAAACTCTAAACACACGGACTTTGGTAGGAGAGTCGATAAGTATTCTGTTGAGATAGTACGTATTGGAGCGGCTGTATCACTTATTGTTCTTGCCTTCACTGAGAAGCTTATGTACCCAGAGCTTGGTTTAGACTTCCTTTCAGTCCACCACTGGAACTTCATGCAACTAATCGGTATCTCATGGTTTGATAACAAGTTGTTTGTTTTGAGTGCTGGATTTGCTGAGATGATATTTGGTGTTATCTATATATTCGGCTATCTGACTCGCATCAACACTATCATCATGGCCACATTCTTCGGCATGTCTGTTGTTACTATGCTTGTTCAATTCAATATGTGGGAGATGGAGGACCTAATCATCTACGCAGCCGCTGTTATATTTATTTTCTATGGATATGGCAAGACTAGATTCTTCCATTCTATGCCAGAAGAATCTTTCTGGAGAAGGATTCATCTAGGAAGGCTATTTGGTAAGCGATAAATGCGAAACGCCCCGGATCACTCCGAGGCGTTTGGCTATGAAGCAAGGCGAATCTTGAGGTTCCCAAAGATGGTCTTTCTCCATCTGATAGGAATCTTTTGGTTTACTCGAAGCTTGCTTGCTACTTGGGGATGTAGCGAAAGGGTGGTAGTGCCTACCCCTTTCATCTCGATTTCAACATCCCATTCTTGGCAGAATGCGCAGCATTCACCGGAGCGCGCAGTCTCCAAGTCTGTTGCTTCGTATTCAAATAGGGTGGCGTCGCAAGCGATGATGGAGATCACTCTCGCTTCGCCTGAGGTCCACTTCGGTGTGACCACCGCCCAGAGTGTAAGAATGCATTGCCATAGGATCCAGCACAATGAATTTTCTTTCATTTTTTTTTGCAGGTTCACTCGTTGCTTCATTGCAAGGAGCATGTTGGTATGAAGATACTCTTTGATTTTTGCGATGTCAATAAAAACAGGCTTTGTGATAGTATATGGGTATGATTACAGAACAGGAGATAAGGAGAGATGCTTTAAGTTTTCTAAGGGATAACACCACAGCCGTTATCGGTACTTCGCATGATGATGTACCTCGAGCATCCACGCTCTACTTCATAAACGATGACGACTTTACCTTTTATTTCATCACTAAGGCCAACACAAGTACTGGCTCCAACTTGCTTCACAATCCTCACGCAGCTATCGTAGTGGGTACTGGTCCAGAGCATATAACAGTGCAAGCCAACGGAGCATGCCTTCCTGTTATCGATGAAGTAGAGAAAGAGGCTTTATTTCAGAGGTTTCAATCAATGTTTGATAAGGAAGGGGTAAAGGTGAAGCCAATTGATGAGGTATATAGGTATAAGGATAAGGAAAAAATAATATTTAAGCTAACTCCTTCTGAAGTAGCATTTCTAAATCTTGATAGTAGTAAGTATAAGGATACTATCGCTGATAATTACATGTATCTAAATCTAAAGGACTAACCGTGCGATTACTTGGTATTGATTATGGATCTAAGAGAGTAGGGATTGCGCTAGGAGATAGTGAGGTTGGTATGGCCTTTCCTAATTCCGTCCTGCCTTCTGATGATAAGCTTATTGATAGGATTTTGGAGATAGTCTCCAAGGAGAAAGTTCAATTGGTGGTGCTTGGAGAATCAAAGGATTATAACGGTAATGATAACCTGATAGCAGGTGCCATAAGAAAGTTTAAGGAGGAGTTTGAGAAAGTATCTTCTGTACCTGTTGTTTATGAACCAGAATTCATGACTTCACTCGAAGCTTCGCGCATTCAAGGAGAAGGAGATATGCTTGACGCATCAGCAGCAAGCATTATATTGCAGAGTTATATGGATAAGAATAAAAGTAAATAATATGGATACAGAAAATAAAGTGCAGGTAGAGGAAGTGAAGGTGGAAGATAATAAGATAAGTATTGATGATCTAAAGAAGGTTGAGATAAGTGCGGGCAAGATAATGAGTGCAGAGAAGGTGGATGGATCAGAAAAGCTTTTGAAACTAATGGTTGATTTCGGAGAAGAAAGTCCGAGACAGATACTCTCTGGTATTCAGAAACATTTCCCGAACGAATCAGAGCTAGTCGGAGTAACATGCATGTTCGTCACTAATCTAAAGCCACGAATGATGATGGGCATGGAGAGTAATGGAATGCTCTTTGCTCTTGGTGGGGTAGGTGATGTGCCTTTCTCACTTATTTCTCCTAAAGTTGATGTGCCAGCTGGTACTAAAGCAAATTAGTTTTTGAGTAGCAAAAAATGAGGTATAATTTCCTCAATGCATTTCAAAAGATTTTTTGAGTTTTTCCCTACGCCACGTTTTTTAAAGTTTTCTTATGTTGGTATTCATATCGAGCCAGAGGTGTTTCACTATGTGGAGCTTCTTAGTGATGGTAATGATGTACGCCTCGGTAGATTTGGTAAGGAGTCGTTTGAGAAAGGAGATAATATTCTAACCAATGAGTCTCTAAAGACAGCGTTAAAAAAGATTCGTAAAGAAAAGGGTATCAGGTACGTTAAAGCCACTCTCCCAGAGGAAGAAACTTATTTATTTACAACGGATGTGGTAGGGCATACCGATAGCGATATTAGAGATGAGATAGAGTTCCATCTTGAGGAGAATGTGCCCATTGCTGGGAGCGAAGCATTGTTTAATTACTTTGTTATTCCTAGTGATTCAGAGAAGAAGCGGGTGGTTGTGTCTGTTGTTTCTCGAGAGGTTGTGAATCGTTACACTACTCTATTTGCTGATTGCGGTATCACTGCTGTATCGTTTCTTGTTGAGTCTAGTGCCTTATCTAGGTCTGTTGTTAAACAGGGAGAAGAAGAAACCGAGCTTCTGGTGTATCTCTCTCGTGAGAAGACAATACTAGCAATCGTCTCTCATGAATTCGTGCAATTCACTTCTACCACATCATTTGGTGGAGCATCCTTTACCTCTGCTATCCAAAAGCAGTTTGATATTACTCCCGAGGAAGCGCGCAAGATCAAATATGCTCAGGGACTTCTAAAGTCTGAGGGATCAGGGGAGGATTTCGCATTTCCTTTAGCTAATGCTGTTGCGGTACTTCGTGATGAGATCCAGAGAGTCTCTGCGTACTGGCTCAAGCTCACTGGTGGCAAGATGGGCTCGGTCAAGAAGATTTCGATTTCTGGTAAGGATTCTCTTATACCTGGACTTGCTGACTACCTTTCGCTATCACTGAAGACTCCTGTGACCGTATCTGACATCTGGGTCAACATCCCGTTTTATAAGGATAACGTACCACCAATATCATTTGATGAGTCGGTGACTTACGGAACAGCGCTCGGTCTGGTCCTTGGAGCAATTTTATAATGTTTACACTACTTGCAGAACAACAGAAGAGATTTCTTTTTAGGCAATATAGGTTGCGCCTGCTTGCCGTATGCCTCTTTCTTATCGCTCTACTTGCTTTTGTTGCTGACCTATTACTTCTCCCATCTAACTTGATGTTTCAAATAAAGAGAGATGAACTCATGTTCGAAGATAAGTACTATTCGAAAGTAATAGCCACAGAGAATAGCAAGGGACTAATCTCAACTCTCGAAGATATTAAATCTATGGTGTTCCTTGCGCCTCCCTCAGATAATAATCTCTATGAAGTAATGGCAAAGGTCATGGCGCATAGGAGTAGTGGTATCAGAATAACTTCTTGGTCATACGTACACGGAGTAGGAGTGGATAGCTCGCTTGCCATAAAGGGGGTAGCAGATAGTAGAGAAGGATTGCTGACCTTTTGGAGATCGCTTCAGAAAGAATCATTCAGTCGCGTGGATTTACCTATAGCAAGCCTCGCAAAGGAGAGTAACGCGCCGTTCTCATTATCAATCCTTGGCAAATTCTAATATGAAATCATTTTGGAATAGAACCAATATTTTCTTAACACTAGCCATAAGCGCCTTAGTCGTTTGTTCTGCTGTTTATTATTTCTTATACAACTCCCACCAGAGATTAAATAATGATTTGGGTAAATTGATATCAAAGACAGCAGAAGATAGGTCCAAGGTAAATGAACTTCAAAGAATAGAGAAGAACTTAAATGTTACCCTTGGAGATGAGAGCAGGCTCTCTTCGGTGTTTGTTAGTCAGGATATGATTGCGGACTTTATCCAAGCTCTGGAGAAGTTGATGAAGCAAAATAATCTAAGTGGATCTGTGGACACTGTTTCTGAAGATCATTCTCCAGAACTCTCTCCGCTTAAGAAGGAATACTTAACCATGACTCTTTCTGCTAATGGTTCATGGAGTAATATAATGAGGTTTGAAGGAATGCTTGAGAAGATACTTTATAAGACTGTGATTGATTCAGTAAATTTAAATTATGGGTCTGATTCTGGTAAGGATAGTGGAGCAAAGGTAGGAGCTTGGAAGATAGTGGTAGCACTAAAGGCCATAGTAACCAAAACAGATAGTAGCTTACCTCCGCCATCTATATAAATATGAAAAAATTAGATTTCAAAATTTTAACAAAAAAGACACTCCATTTCTTCAAGATGATTGGTAGCGATGCTGATAAGGATTGGAAGATTGCTTTGATGTTTGCTGTACTTCTACTTCTTATTATTGCTGGGTACCACGCTAAGCTTTTCATTGAAGTTGAAAGTATGGATACCTCTAAGTTGCAGGTCAACAAGAAATCAACCGAGCTCATAGATACCAATTCTTTAAATAGGATACTTGGTATTTATGATAGTAGGGCAAGCGAGTATGCTACTCGTGCTACGTCTACTGTGTTTGGCGTTGACCCAGCAAGGTAATTGAGATAATCTGTCCGTACGCTTATGGAGTGGTAGATACCCTTGTAGCCATACTTCAGCAGGGAGGTAAATGGGTATAACATAAGCCGTATGTTAGGTTAGTTTGAAAATATAATATGCCCCTGTAGTTAAATGGATATAACTGCGGACTTCTAAGCCGTTATTCTTGGTTCGATTCCAAGCGGGGGCAATACATACAAAAAGACTGGACTGCTCCAGTCTTTTTGTATGTATTGCCGGTCGGAGCCATGTTTTCGTAGCAA
>CAZCQK010000016.1:3917-5177 GCA_964500855.1 uncultured Candidatus Saccharibacteria bacterium | reverse complement strand
TCGAACTATCGAGTAGTGAGGTGAGAGGTGGAACATCGGGCCAATCGGTAGCGTGGTCGCCGAGGTCTCGGCTAATCTCATCAATCATATCGGCCACCTCACCACCTTCTTCATCACCTTGATACTGAAGAACTCGACACCCTGGTCTGGGTAACCCGCAATCCATCACATCCGACCATTTCTTCAATGAGAATCCTCCTGGAGCGAGCTGATAGACTAACATCAGAATCCTGAGGAGTGATACCTTGGTATCATCGTTGACCCCGCTTCCATCCGCAAATGCTTCCTTCAGCCTTTCGGCAAGTGCTGTGACGAAGCCGTTTTTGTTGAGAATTGCACCTAGTTTTTCAATCGTTTTCATGATTTGTGTTGGTTAAGAGCACGTTTAGTCCAAACTATCATAAATTCACCAAACAGCAATGATATAATCACCTTGTGAAAATAAAGAAAAACATTTTCAATTTACCTGAGGAATATCTTAATATATTAAGAAAACTAAATTCTCCAATCAAGATTCAAAACTTTCTTGATCAAATGCCTATTAATTATGAGAAGAAAGGGGAGACCATCATGTCTCCACTCCGCGCTCTCCGAGCTAATAAATGCCACTGCCTTGAAGGAGCTATGATTGCGGCTCTCGCGCTCTGGATTAATGGAGAGAAGCCACTCCTTCTTGATCTAAAGGCCAAGCCTTCTGACGTAGATCATGTGGTGGCGCTGTATCGGAGGAATGGACTATGGGGAGCTATATCCAAGACCAATCATGCGACTATTAGATTTCGTGATCCAGTCTACAAGAATCTACGTGAACTTTCTTTATCTTACTTTCATGAGTGGTTTGTTGATAAGGATTACCCGCCTTCTATTAAGGCAGGAGAGAAGACTATGAGAAGCTTCTCTACACGTGCTTTGGATTTAAGTAAATTTGGTACGAAGTGGGTGACTTCGGATGAGGATCTCCAGGATATTTCTGATGCTTTAGATGAATTACCTCACGAAAGTATCGTACCGAAAGCTAATATTAAATATCTGCGTAGGGCGGATAGTATGGAGAGAAAGGCGGGTCGGATACTTGAGTGGTCTATAAGGGATAAGAGGACGTAGGGCCGGTGTTTTTGTTTTGTGGGCGATACAGGACTCGGTCACAAGTCAAAGCGTACTCGCTTTGCTCGCGACCCCGCCTCGTCCGCCCAAGGCGGACTCCGGCTTTCGAGTCCTTTGCAACCACATAAACTAAAAACACCAACCCAGAAGGGCCGG
>CAZCQK010000016.1:0-3817 GCA_964500855.1 uncultured Candidatus Saccharibacteria bacterium | reverse complement strand
GCTTTCGAGTCCTTTGCAACCACATAAACTAAAAACACCAACCCAGAAGGGCCGGCGTTTTTGTTTTGTGGGCGATACAGGACTCGAACCTGTGACCTTTTCGGTGTAAACGAATTGCTCTACCAACTGAGCTAATCGCCCGTAGAGAGCATACTAGCGTGTTTAGGATAATTTTTCAACTTTGTTATACTTAATCCATGAATTTAACAACATCAATAATAACCATCCTTGGACTGGCCCTATTTGAGGTGGTTTCGAGCGTTGATAACGCTATTGTGAATGCAGGGGTACTTGAGACGATGAGCAAGAAGGCTCGTAAGTGGTTTTTGTTTTGGGGATTATTGTTTGCGGTGTTTGTGGTGAGAGGGATACTGCCTTGGCTTATTATTTGGGCTACCAATCCTGCCTTGGGAGCGCTCGGAGCTCTGACAGCCACCTTCTCTAATGATCCAAGTGTTAAAGAATCAATCGAGATGTCTGCTCCGATACTGTTTGCTGGAGGAGGAGTGTTTCTTGTTTTCTTGTTTCTCCACTGGCTCTTTCTCGAACAGAAGGAGTATGGACTTATCGGTGAGAAGTTTATCCATTCTCAAGGGGTTTGGTTTTATGCGGTTGTGTCTATTGTTCTTACTTATGTGGTTTGGGTAGGACTTCATATTAATCCTCTCATTGCGTTCGGAGCAGTGGTCGGATCTACTGCATTCTTCATTACTCACGGATTCAAGGAGAATGCTGAGAAAGCAGAGCATGATTTATCATCAGGTAAATCGTCCAAATCAGATATATCTAAGATACTTTATCTCGAAGTTATAGATGCTACCTTCTCAATCGACGGGGTACTCGGAGCATTTGCGTTCACGCTATCCGTCCCACTTATTATCATTGGTAATGGACTTGGAGCATTGGTACTTCGTAAACTTACTTTGGGTAATATGCATACAGTGAAGAAATACATATTTCTCAAAAATGGAGCCATGTATTCTATTGCTGTGCTTGGACTTATTATGATTGCAGACGCATTCGGAACACATATTCCAGAATTTCTTTCTCCAATAGTCACATTCGCAATAATCGGATTTTTCTTTATCAAATCTCATTTCCACCTGAAGAAAGTAAATGGATAATATAAAGGTACTCTTCGAAGATGAAAACATCATGGCTATCTCAAAGCCTGCAGGCGTTGCTGTGCACCACGATGGTAAGACAGAGGAGTATGTTATTACTGATTGGTTACTTCAAAACGTAGATGGTATTGAATCAGTAGGTGAACCACTAATTCTTAATTCTGGAGAAGAGGTATCACGTCCGGGGGTTGTGCATAGATTGGATAAGGATACATCTGGAGTGTTACTCATTGCTAAGACCTCGCTCGGTTATACGAATCTGAAGAAGCAGTTTCAAAGTAGAGAGATCAAAAAGACCTATCATACTTTCGTCTATGGGAGACTAAGAGATGAGAGAGGAATCATCGATAAGCCGATAGGGAGGGCCTTGGGAAGTGTGCGCAAGTGGGCCACAGGATCAAAGGCACGTGGAGAGATGAGAGAAGCGGTAACGAGGTATAAGGTTATTGGTAATAATTCTTCCTCAAGCTTCCTTGAAGTCTGGCCACTTACAGGTCGGACTCATCAGATACGTGTCCACATGTTATCTATTGGACATCCTGTGGTTTCTGACAGTCTCTATGCTAAGAGTCGTGAATCCCTGCTAGGATTTAGTAGACTTGCTCTCCATGCTTCTAGAGTTGTTTTCAAGGATATTGAGGGCAAGGTGGTGGAAGTAGAAGCTCCTTTCCCTCCCGATTTTGTTCAAGCGATGGAGGCTATTAAATTGGGTTAGGGGATTTGCACTGGAGTTTATATTGTGATAAAGTCTCCCCACTATGGCTAAGGCGACAACAAAGACATCACCAGTAGATATCGAGGCTCGAAAGGCGCTCGATCTTCGTCCTGGAGACGTGGTTAAAGTCCACCAGAAAATTCAAGAGAAGGGTAAGACTCGTATTCAGATATTCGAGGGTATGGTTCTAGCTCGCAAGCACGGTACTGATGCTGGTGCTACCTTTACTGTTAGACGAGTAGTTAATGGATACGGAGTAGAGAAGATCTACCCACTATATTCACCTGTAATCGATAAGATAGAGGTAGTAAGACGAGCCAAGGTTCGTCGAGCAAAGCTCTATTACGTAAGAGAGAAGGCTCAGAAAGAGCTATCAAAGCGAATGAAGGCTGAGATGATGCGTGCTGAAGCGCCTGAGGCCCTCGTGGTCAACGAGTCTAATTAAGGATTCGTCATTGCTTTCTAATTTCTAAAAAGTAAAAACGAGTCCTTAATTGGGCTCGTTTTGCGTTATGAAACTGGCACTCATTTCGCAATTTGTTCTTTGTGCCACAGACAGATGGTTATATGGAAAAAGTTGCTTTGACTACAATGGATCCCAAATCCAAAGAAGCTTTGATACACAATCCGGTGCATGGCATGGAAGGTCGGCGTATTGTTGATAGAGATGGAACAGCATGCTATGACTTGGTTTGGTATCATTCGGCATATGGTTGGATGAATCGCTGTGAAGCTTGGGAGGTGTGGCAGAAGGCATCATGTAAGGAGAGGCAAAACTTTCCAAATGTTATATGGTGGCCATAAAGGAGAGACCGCGTCGTAGTCGACGCGGTCCTTCGTTCTCTACTGCTTGTAGAGGATAACAGTGATTTTACCAACTAACCTATCAAATTGTTTGAAGAATACGAAGCAGAGAATTGCGATTGATACGTTAAATATGAACTCAGCATTAACAATTTGCTGAACTTCATCCTTGCTGATTACGTATAGAAGCTCCACAAATGGATAAAGGAAAGGTAAGTAAAGTATCACACCACCTATGTTGAATAGGGCGTTCGCTACCGCAATCTTCCTTGCTTCCATTGATGTGGAACTTGCGGCTATGACTGCGGTTATGGACGGGGTAATACCACATCCAAGAAGAAATCCGATAGCAACAGGTAAGTCAATCAAATGATTTTGAGCCAGTATGAGTATGAGTCCAGCAAGTAGTGTACCTGATTGGACCATTGCGGTAAGTAGTGCGCCTACTGCTATTGCATGATAAGGATTTTGGATTGAGTGGAGGAACCAGATAAACTCGCTGTCGCTTTTGAGAGGTTCTATTAGGATCGATATGATAAATAGAGCAAGGAATATAATACCAAAATAGAATACGGCCTTACCGTAGCGTCTGAACTTTGAGTTTGTGTGTGAAAATATAAATCCTGTTATTACGATAATTGGAGCAATATAGGTCATATTGAGCGCGATAAGTTGTGAGGTGACGATGATTCCAAGGTTTGCTCCTATTACTACTCCCATCGCGTTTGATGATGCGATGATGCCAACGTTCACGAGGTCGACCAAAATAACCGATATCGCCATTGATGATGGAAGTATGCTTGATATTAGGGTACCTACTAGAATAGCCTTAATTGGCCTGTTGGTTGAGTTGTGGAGGATTTCTCTTATTCGCTTACCAGCAACTCTCTCTACTTGGTGAGAGAATTTTTGGATTGCAAATAGGAAAATTATTACAAGGGATAGTACCGTGGTGACTAGTGTTGATGCGCTCATTTGATTATTGTAACAGAAAAAACAGATGTTGAAATAATTCTATTATCTAGTAGTATGGCCCTATCGCGCAGGTGGCGAAACTGGTAGACGCACTACCTTGAGGTGGTAGCGCCCGCAAGGGCATGGAAGTTCGAGTCTTCTCCTGCGCACTGAAAGCAAACAAAGAGCCCTTCGGCTCTTTTTTGCATTTCAGTGCGAG
>CAZCQK010000015.1:11288-15099 GCA_964500855.1 uncultured Candidatus Saccharibacteria bacterium | reverse complement strand
GTACGAAGCTCTATAAACACATGACAGCTCGTAACGTAAACACAGTTCGTAAGCTGAAAGGTTTGGTATAAAAAAGGCGCCAGACTTTCGTCTGCGCGTTTTGTCCCAATTTGTTTAGCTTGGGAGGCTAAAGGAATTACAGAAAGTGATCCATTCATTTACATCTTCTTCGCAGAAAGGAATATCCATCTTTTGTCCTGAGAACCTGGGAAAGAGTGTGCCCTTGATGTGACGAAGTAGTAGGATGAGAGCGATCTGTGTGCCACTTGGATTTTGGGGGACTGGCATGCCTCCGAATTGTTTATAAAGGACGTTTACCACAATGCTAGGCATGGCTACTTCGTTAACAATCCTCCTTTCACCAAACGCCTTGGTGATTTCGGCTCTTTTTGCTCCCATACTTATGAAGGTATGGTAAAGGTCTTCGGATCGACCTACGACTTCGATGAATTCTCTCACTAACGATGATTTTGTTTTCATGGGAAAGTGTTTGTTCTTTCTGACTGATCTGGCACTATGATTTCATGACTTAGTATACTTGTAAACAACACTCTTTATTTCTGCTAAAATAACTTCCATGTCTAATACTAAATTATCAGGTGGCGTGGCCCATAAGCTTCCGAAAGATGTGAGAGAAGTGTTGGTCTCATCAGATAGGGTTAGGGAAGTCTGGCAGGATATTACACCTTTAGCTCGCAACGAATGGATCTGCTGGATCGAGGATGCAAAGAAAGAGGAGACGAGGGAGAGAAGGATAAGGGTAATGATTGATAAGTTTGCGAAGGGGAAGCGCAGACCATGTTGCTTCGCAGGCTGTACTCATAGATAAAAAATCTCTCCCGAAAGTGGGAGAGTTTGGTCGGCCTGCCGTGCGTAAAGGCCCACACTCATGGACCTGGGTTTCAACTCGCTTCTCATCTAACAACACACGGCAGACCGATTGAATGAACACAATCAAATTAGCATGTTTTATCAAAAAGTCTATTTTATTTGTTTTTATTTGGTAAACCCCATTGCCATCGAGGTCGTTCTCCTTTCTTGTAGCAGATAATGATAAGGAGAGCGGTGAGTAAAATTATAGGCAGTGCCAGGGTAACAAAATTACTTCCCGAATCAGGATTGCCTGCCACGTCACTTTCTCTATTTAAAATTATTATGGATACGATAACTGCGTAGGAGAGTAATACCGCAAAGCCTTGCCACTTCGCAGGAGCCCAGCCCCATCCATATAGCTTGGCCTTAAACCAGTAACCTTCAGGATTATCCTTTAGGTATTCTATGTATTCTTTAATCATGCCTATATTTTAGCAAAGAAAGATAAAAGGTGCTCCGCAGCTTGGGATCTCTCCCGCGTCTCTCGACTCGTCGTCACTCGTCTCGGACTGGGCACCAGCTCGTTTGTTTTTGTTGCTACAAAAACATAACTCCGCTGTTCGAGCCCAAGACGTAGTCAAAATTGTTTGACTACTCTGCGTCGCCTAAAAAAGTAAAACGCCCCAATGGGGCGTAAACTTTTTTGGCTCCGCAGCTTGGGCTCGAACCAAGGACCCTCCCGTTAACAGCGGGATGCTCTACCGACTGAGCTACTGCGGAATATTTATTCACAACTTTATAACTTAACTTGAAACTCTAGCCTTAAGGCAGGTACAAGCTGAGCTACTGCGGAATGATTTGTTGCTTATCCGAGGCTTTGGGCCAGGGACTGCAAAATACTATCAAAAAATCTGATAAATGCAAAATAGGGATATAATATGGACATGTTGATAAAAATAAAGGTCTTCCCAGAGAGTAGAAATGAGGAAATAAAGCAGGTAAAGCCTGATAAGCTTGAAGTCTATCTAAAGGCCAGTCCAAGAAGGGGAGAAGCAAACATGAGACTTCTAGAACTTCTAAGCCAAAGGTATGAGGGAGCGCAGTTTATAAGGATAATAAAGGGTCAAACAACACCAAATAAAATAGTAGAAATAAAAGAGCCTACACGCACTTTGCTGACCTATGAGTCGGAGATATAATATAGGTAGTATTAAAAGCTAATAGCATCATCATGATCAAACACAATGTTACCGCTACCAACATGGAGCTAACAGAAGCCATCTCGGATTATTTGACCAAGAGGCTTACACAGCTCGAGAAGTTTGTTGATAAGGATAGTGAGGCTATTGCGAGAGTCGAAGTAGGTAAGATTTCTAATCATCATCACAAGGGTGAAATATTCAGAGCAGGTATTACTATTGATATAGAGCGAGAACAGTTTAGGGCTGAAGCAGAGACTACGGACTTGTATGCAGCTATTGATACCATGAAGGATGAAGTCATTCATGAAATAACAAGAGCAAGTAAGAAACGCAAGCACTTACTCAAAAGGGGACACCAAAAAATCAAAGATATGATGAGACGCTGGACAGGCAGGTAGTCCAAACAATAACACCCTACTCGGGTGTTATTGTTTATATCCGCGCTTGAAGTCTTCGAAGGTCATTTCTTTCTTGCCTTCCGGGATAACTTTCTTGATTACGAGTTTGTTATCCTTGAATTCCGCTTCTGTTATTTTGATTCTTATCTGCTTATCGCCTTGAGTAATAAAAAAGTAGCTACCTGGCCATCCATCTAGAGCGCAGATTTTTAAATAATTTTGATATTGATCATTGTTTAGATCTATTTCTCCATCTGACTTTGTGAATTCCTTGCAGTATGTGGCCTTCGTGTGGTCTTGCTCTTGTGGTTCTATCTCTCCTTTAATCCACTTTGGTAATGTGAGAGCAAGAAGTTTCGCACCTTCCTTTGATAGTAGGCTATCTAGATTGCGCCCTGGTATTGGCCATGGAGTAATATCTACTAATTTATTAGCTAGTATCGGACCATGATCCATAGCTTCATCAAGAAGCATTATGGAGACTCCTGTTTCTCTCATGTCATTTAGAATGGCACTGCGAATTGGAGATGGACCACGAAGCTCTGGCAGAAGTGATGGATGGAGGTTTACTACTCCGCGCTTTGGAAGGGCTAGTAGGTCTTTTCGAAGTATCTTGCCGTATGAAGCAACCACGAACACTTCGGCGTCTACTTCTTTGAGCTTGGCTATTGTTTCTTGGTCTAACTTCTTGGGTTGGATTACAGGGATATTGTTTTCGATTGCCCAAGTCTTTTCTACTGGTTGCACCAGATTCTTCTTTGAGTCAAAAGTATCTTGACCAGAAACTATTAGAGATGGAGTGAGGTTCGCATCTTTGAGGCTTTGGAGTACGTCTTTGGCTAGAGGTTCTGTACCAAAGAAAACTATTTTGGTCTGATCTCCCTTCATATTAGTTGGTTGGAGGTAGGTCCACGAGGTCCTTGGCCTTATCAATAAACAAGACTCCATCTAGGTGATCAGTCTCGTGTTGGAATATCTGAGCTATTAGTCCACTAGCACCACGAGTAAACTTCTTGCCATTCTCGTCCCATGCGGTAACTGTGGCTTTGTTTGATCTCTTGACCTTGCCGTAGAGGTAACGCACAGAAAGACATCCTTCATCCATGTCTTTTTTATCTCTTGAGAGTTTGGTTATTGTGGGATTGATGCAGATTAAATCAGGAGAGATGGGCTTCTGGTTCTCTTCGTGTACGCCGGCTTCTATATCGAAGGCTCTACCAGAAACGATAAATATTCTGAGAGATTCTCCGATCTGAGGCGCGGCTATTGCTACTCCATCATCTTGAGAGATCAGGGCTTTCTGCATTGACTTTAGTACCGACTGAATGCGTTTGCTCTCGATGTCTTTGATGTGGACTTCTTTGGCAACTGCCCGAAGTACTGGCTCACCGTTTTGGA
>CAZCQK010000015.1:0-11188 GCA_964500855.1 uncultured Candidatus Saccharibacteria bacterium | reverse complement strand
TCCTTATCTGATTCGAGGAATTCTTTTATTTTTATCTCTGCTTCTTTAGCATTTTTGACTGTGTCGCTGTCGACTCGGATTATTTTGACGTCTGTTACTGATTTGATCTCTTCTGCTATCCTCTCTATGCCGATGCCAAGTGGTAAGAGGTTCCAGCTTCCACAGCTACTACATGATTCGAGTGCGCTACGCGACTTACCGCAGTGGTGGCAGACGAACTTGCGCCTCTCTTCGCTTGATTGGTTGTGAAGTACTACAGGGCTTTCGCATTCATCGCATGTGACTGTCTTGCCACAGTCCCTGCACACTGTCTGAGGTGAGAGTCCGCGCCGGAGAGAATAAATAAAAAGTTTCTTGCCGTTTTTGGTGCTGTACTTAATCATCTCGAGTAAGTCGTTTGAGAGTATCTTGAAGACTTTTTTCTCATCATCCTTTTGATTCATGTTGGCAATCAAGGTTTGGATTTTGTGAGTGCTTCGCTTACTTATCCGAGAGTATTCTTGAATCTTGGCTTCTCTTATTTTGGAAAGAGTTTCGATTGAGAGGAGCTTATCGGCGTAGATTATTCTTGCGTTGTTGGCTTTTGAAATCTCATAAGCGACGAGGCGTGTGTCCAAGTACGGCTCCCTTCTTGATTTGTAGTACTCTGAGGATTCTTCTTCTAGGATTACTGTGCCGACGTGGTTTGGTAATAGAGCGAGCATGCTACCTGTGCCTATAAGTAGCATTGGATGATTGGCGTTCTGTGCTTTCTCTACCCACTCTACTAAGTGCTTTTTAGAACTTGTATCCTTTAGAGTAAGGGTGTACTCGCTTATACCTTTTGAGAGATTTTCTAATGCTCTTTTGATTGATGATTCGGTTGGGCAGATGATTGCTATTGAGAGTTTCTTGGCGAAGGATTCTCTGATAATGCTTTTAATCGTATCTATCCGATCACTGTTACTTGCTTGGATTGCTAATGCTTCGAACGCATCCTTCTTGATTTTGTTTTCTGATCTATTAGCAAAGAATATTTCTGGATGCTCAAGGCATATCTTGGGCACAATCGAAGAGAGCACAGCTCCACGGCTAGTAACTACGTATTCAGAAATCTTGTTGGTCGCTTCGATGAGCTCCTCGGGTAGGGAGGTGTCGCTTTTGTGTCTCTTGATTTTTTTGATACCGAAGCTCATGTCCTTAATCATAGACTTAGCTTCTATGGCATCTTCGGATTTGATGATTATGCCTTGGACTGATTTTTTGCGAAGTGGGATTGTGACTACTGTGCCGACTTTGATATCTTCAGCAGAAAAGTAGGTGAGCATTTCTCTGCGAATGCCTCTAGCTATGGGTAGTATCGAAAGCAGTTTCATACCGCTATTTTAGCAGATATTTAGCAAACCTCGATTTTGGCTCCTAGTTTGTTCAATCTTGTGGCTAGATCTTCGTATCCGCGGTTGATTGAGTAGACGTTCTCAAGAAGTGATCGGCCCTTGGCTCCAAGCATAGCAATCATGATGATAGCGGCGGGGCGGAGCGCAGGAGGAGTGATGATGGTTGCGGCTTTGAGCTTGGTCTTACCCTTTATGTACACTCGGTGAGGGTCTGCGAGAAGTACTTCCGCACCAAGCTTCTCGAGCTCGGTATAGTAAATAGCTCTACCTTCAAACACCCAGTCGTGAATAAGAGTCTCGCCTTCGGCTTGGGTGGCTATGACTGCGAAGAAGGGTAGGTTATCAATGTTTATACCTGGATAAGGTAGTGCGTGAATCTTCTCTGGAAGTGAGTGAAGCTTTGATGGGAAGGTGGTTATGTCTACTAAGTTTACGAACCCGTTTTCACCTTTATAAATTTTGGAAGCTTTATATTTGAAGCCCATCATCTTGAGTTTGAGTAACTCTAGTTCGAGATAATCTATCGGGCACTTTTTGATTGTGATGTTTGATTCGGTGATGATTGCGGTTGAGATAAAGAACATTGCTTCAATCGGGTCCTCGCTCATATCGAATACTATGTCTTCTGCTATCTCGGACTTGCCTCTTATGGTGAGAGTAGAGGTACCAACACCTTCGATAGAGACTCCGAGAGCCATTAGGAAGTGGCAGAGATCGGCCACCATGTAGTTTGATGAAGCGAATTTGATCTTGGTTACGCCGTCTATTCTAGATGCTGCCATCAAAGCATTTTCAGTAACAGTGTCTCCCATCTCATAGAGAATTATCTCGCTTGGCTTGAGCTTGGTTGCGCTTATCTTGTAGTCTGTGGATTCGGTTTTGATTGAGACTCCGAGATTTTCTAATGCGTAGAAGTGGGGAGAGACTATTCTGCTACCCATCTTGCACCCACCAGCATGTGGAAGCGAAAACTTTTTGAATTTATGAATTAGCGGACCAATCATCATTATGATGCTTCTGGTCTTTTCTGCTGACTGCCTGTTGATTGATTTGAGATTTAGATTTTTGGGATTGATCACTACGTCCTTGCCGACCCACTTCACATCAACTCCGATTGATATCAATACTTCAATTAGTCTGAAAACTTCTTCTATCTTTGGAACATTTCTTAGTGTTGTGGTTTTGGTATTTAGAAGTGAGGCGCAAAGTAATGCGACCGCGGCGTTCTTGGATTTCTTGACCTCTACCTTACCGTGGAGCTTTCGTCCTCCTTCGATTGCGAAGTTGAGCGAATGATTTGTGATTTGTTTGGATTCTATTTTTGGCATTTGGGTAGTATAGCACCAAAACACCAGAGATTTAAGGATTTGGTGGTTGGCATTTTATGGACTATACTCTCTGTACATGGCGTTTTTTACTCGCAAATTGGGCATAGATTTGGGAACAGCAAATACCTTGGTATTCGTGCCTGGGAGAGGCATCGTGCTTAACGAACCGTCCGTTGTGGCTGTATCAGAACAAGAGAATAAAATACTTGCTGTTGGTATTGAAGCTAAAGAGATGGTAGGTAAGACTCCTGATAACATCATTGCTTATCGACCTATGAAGGATGGTGTTATTGCTGACTATCGTGTGACTGAAGCGATGCTACGATACTACTTGAGTAAGGCTCTTGGTAAATGGAATTTTATCAAACCAGAAGTGATGATCTCAGTACCTGCCGGCGTAACATCAACAGAGAGGAGAGCAGTGATAGAAGCAGCACTACGTGCTGGTGCTAAGAATGCTTATGTGGTTAAGGAGCCGATTCTTGCGGCTATTGGTGCGGGCATATCTATTCAAGAGCCGAAGGGGCATATGATTGTTGATATTGGTGGAGGTACTACTGACGTAGCGGTGATTTCGCTTGGTGGTATCGTAGCTTCGACTTCTGTGAAGTGTGCGGGTAATAGGATTGATGCTTCTATTGTGGATTATATGAAGAAGAATTATAACCTGATGATTGGTGATAAGAGTGCGGAGGATATCAAGATAAACGTCGGGTCTGCTGTGCCTATGGAGGATGAGCTTACTATGATGATCAAAGGAAGAGACTGTCTAACTGGGCTCCCTAGATCTGTTGAGGTTAAGACTAATGAGATAGTGCGTGCTATAGGTAAGGAGCTTCGAGAAATGATTCAAGCAATCAAAGACGTGCTCCAAGAGACTCCTCCAGAACTGGCAAGCGATATAATTGATCAAGGTATAATAATGACAGGTGGCTCATCAATGCTACGCAATATGCCAGAGTTGGTACTACGTCGCACAGGCGTGAAGGCTAGTCTCGCTGAGAAGGCGCTCTTCTGCGTTGCTTTGGGTACTGGTATCGCACTAGAACACCTCGATACCTACAAGAAGACAGTAATAATGAAAAAATAAATTCGACCAAATAATTCGGATTTATGATAACCAAAAAAATATTAGATTCTCACCATGCAGTACTAATAGAAGGGGATAGAGAGCAATCTATTCTTGATTTTCGAAATGTTTTGAAAGAGTCAGGCATCTCAGTAGATGCAAATCCGGATGTAACCATTCTTCACTTCGATAGTATGGGGATTGCTCAGGCTAAGAGTCTTGTGGACCTGTCTCTTAGAGCACCGGTCAAAGAAGAATATAAGATAATTGTGATATCTATCGGCAGTATTACGAGAGAAGCGGAAAATGCTCTTCTCAAGCTATTTGAGGATCCAAGTCCGAGAGTGAGGTTTGTTATTATTGTGTCCAATGCTTTAGCACTTATCGCAACGCTTCGTTCTAGACTTTTCGTCTTATCTACTTCACATGATTTAGAAGATAGTAAGGCTAAGAAATTCTTGAAGGGTAGTATTCTAGAGCGGACGCAAATTATTGAGTCCTTAGTAAAGGACCAAAAAGAAAGTTCTTCCAAAGAAGAGATTAGAAACTTCCTTGTTGCGATTCACGGTATCCTTCTTGAGAAGGCGAACCCAAAGGCGCTTTCCGCTGTGGCTCATGCTCTACTTTATTTGGACGACAAGGGAAGCTCGGTAAAGCTTCTTTTGGAAAGTGTGCTACTTGCGTTATAATGGAGAAAATTAAATAAATTCACATGTACGATTTTTCAAATTTCAAAAAGCAAATAAAGGGAACAGAGGAATGGCTTCAGAAGGAGCTTGGTCAGGTGCGCACAGGACGAGCGACCCCGACTATTCTTGATGGTGTATCGGTTGAGGCCTATGGCTCTATGGTACCTATCTCAAACGTGGCTACCATCTCATCAGAAGATCCTCGTACTCTACGCATCTCACCTTGGGACGCATCAAACATCAAACAAATCGAGAAGGCTATTCTAGTATCAAATTTGGGACTTTCTGTTGCTGTGGATGATAAGGGACTTCGAGTAGCATTCCCAGCACTTACAACTGAGTCTCGCGGAAACTTCGTAAAGATAGCAAAGCAAAAACTAGAAGACGCCAAAGTAGCGCTTCGTCAGGAGAGAAATAAAGTGAATGATGAGTTAAATGATAGCAAGAAGGATGGAAGTATGAGTGAAGATGAGGTTATGAGGGCGAAGACTGAAGTAGATAAGCTAATCAAAGAAGCAACAGATAAGCTAGAATCAATCACAAAGAAAAAGGAAGATGAAATAATGGGATAAGATGTCTTTCATCACACTCATTATTGTTATATCTATTCTGGTATTCGTTCATGAGCTTGGGCACTTTCTTGTTGCTAAGCTTTCTAAGGTCAGGGTAGACGAATTTTCTATTGGCTTTCCTCCAAGACTTTGGAGTAAGCAGGTGGGAGAGACCCTATATTCTCTAAATATTATTTTGATTGGAGGGTATGTCAAAATTTTTGGCGAAAATCCAGATGAAGAATCCATAAATGGTGAGGATAAGGAACGAAGCTTCGTAAACAAAAACCGCGCGATCCAAGCGAGTATTCTAGTTGCTGGTATTACAATGAACATACTCTTCGCGTGGCTTCTTCTTTCAACAAGCTTTTTTGTTGGGGTTAGACAGGCGGTGGATACTCCAGGTAATGCTGAGTCGGTATACGTATCAAAGGTGATGGAGAATTCGCCCGCATCGCGCTCAGGTATTAAAGCTAATGATCTTATAACCAAAGTCGGAGTAGATAATCTAAATCTTCTCAAGGCTAACTCGGTTCTTATAGAAGATACGATAACTAAAGCAGGGGCCAAGCCAATAGTTATTGAATACAATAGGGATGGAAAAGTTGCTACCACTTCAGTTGTTGCTGTTTCTGGAATTGTAGAGGGCAGAAACGCTATTGGTATTGGGATGATGGATGTTGCCATAGAGCATTATGGGGTGATCGATTCTTTAATCGAAGGTGCTAAAAGTACGGTAGATATAACCCTAAATACTTTCTACGGGCTGTTTGATTTCTTTGGAAGCTTCTTTGCTTTGAAGGCTAATCTAAGTGAAGTCTCTGGACCTGTGGGTATCGCGTCTTATCTTAATCAAGCTCGGACTTTCGGTCTCGCAACACTACTCTCATTCGTCGCGATGATTTCTATTAATCTTGCTGTTATAAACCTGATGCCTTTCCCAGCACTTGATGGTGGGAGACTACTATTTGTTCTCATTGAAGCAATCATACGGAGACCCATAAATCCAAAAATAGCAAACGCACTTAACATCGCCGGATTCGCAATCTTACTTTTGCTTATGGTGGTGGTCACGTTCTCAGATATAGCCAAATTGTTGTTTTAGGCTACTAATTGGTGAATTGAATACCATATAGTAGAATGCTTGCTATGAGGCAAACACAACTATTTACAAGGACCCGTTTCGAAGCACCGAAAGATGAGGTGTCTAAGAATGCGTTACTTCTTATTCGGGCAGGATTTATCCATAAGGATATGGCAGGAGTCTATTCTATTCTCCCACTTGGACTCCGTGTGATGAAAAAGATAGAGCAGATAGTACGTGAAGAGATGAATGCAATCGGCGGTCAGGAGCTATCACTTGCTTCACTTCAGAATAGAGAAATTTGGGAGAAAACAAATCGTTGGGACGATGCTGTGGTTGATAATTGGTTTAAGACTAAGTTGCGAAATGATACGGAGCTCGGTCTCGGGTTCACGCACGAAGAGCCGATTACTAACATGATGAAAGATCATATTCGTTCTTATAAGGACCTACCTGTATTCGCTTATCAGTTCCAGACTAAGTTTAGAAATGAGACTAGGGCCAAGAGTGGAATAATGCGTGCTAGAGAATTTCTAATGAAGGACCTGTATTCTTTCGCGAGAAATGAGGAAGAGCACAATGAATTTTATCGCAAGGCCACCGAATCCTATATGAAGGTATTCAAGAGAGTGGGACTCGGAGATAGGACTTACCTCACATTCGCATCAGGTGGAGTATTCTCAAAGTTCTCTCACGAATTTCAGACTGAGACTCCAGCTGGAGAGGATATAATTTATGCGAACAAAGATGAGTCATTAACAAAAGCTGCGGTAAACAAGGAGGTGTATACCGATGATGTGCTAAATGATCTAGGATACAAGAAAGAGGATATGGTAGAGAAAAAGACTGTTGAAGTCGGAAATATTTTTACCCTTGGTACTCGATTCTCAGAACCTCTCGGACTAACTTATACAGACGAGGCGGGAGAAAGTAAGCCTGTGTTTATGGGTAGTTATGGTATTGGTATTGGAAGGCTGATGGGTACTATTGTTGAAGTTATGGCGGATGAGAAGGGAATGGTCTGGCCAGAAGAAGTAGCTCCATTTAAGGTGCATCTTATAGACCTTTCGATGGGTGATGAAGCAGTGAGAGACAGAGTAGAAAAGTTTTATGAAGAACTTCTATCTAAAGGAGTAGAGGTGTTACTTGATGATCGAGATATGAGAGCTGGGGAGAAGTTTGGTGATGCAGATCTAATCGGCATCCCTCATAGAGTAATAGTAAGCAAGAAAACCGAAGAAGCAGGAGTGGTTGAATATCTAGATAGAAAGCAAAACAAGGTAGAAAAGATTTCTAAAGAAGAGGTAATAAGTAAGCTTATATGAGATTGATTGATAAACTAAAATCTGCATTCAGTAATGATATCGGTATTGATCTGGGTACTGCTAATACCTTGGTATATGTTGAAGGTAAGGGGATTGTGGTTAACGAGCCGTCTGTTGTTGCTGTAAATCAAAAGACAGGACAGGTGGTCGCAGTCGGAGCTTCTGCGAAAGAGATGCTTGGTAAGACTCCTGGTCACGTCACTGCGGTGAGGCCACTTGTGGACGGAGTTATTTCTGACTTCGAGGTGACGGAGGAGATGATGTCATATCTTATAAGCAAGGCTGAAGGTGATAGTAAGAAACTCCTTGGTCCGAGAGTGGTTGTTGGAGTACCGTCTGGAATAACAAACGTAGAGAGGAGAGCGGTGCGTGATGCTACTGTGAATGCGGGTGCGAGAGAGGTGCACATCATAGAAGAGCCGATGGCTGCGGCTATTGGTATCGGACTTCCTATTGAAGATCCGGTTGGAAATATGGTTGTTGATATTGGAGGAGGGACTACTGATATCGCGGTTATATCACTTGGTGGCATTGTGCATTCAAAGAATCTGAAGATTGCTGGGGACAAGCTCAATAACGACATAATTGCTTTCCTTCGTAACGAACTCAAGATTTTAATCGGAGAGAAAACCGCAGAAGATATCAAGATAAGTATTGGAAGCGTACTGCCATCTGAAGTACCAATGGAACTTTCTATTCGCGGTAGAGATCTCATCACAGGACTACCAAGAGAAGTGGTCATAACTGAAGCGGATGTTAGAGAAGCAATCGCAGGGTCAATAGATACTTTGATTGAAACCATAAAGGAAGTAATAGAGATAACTCCTCCCGAGCTTACTTCAGACATCATGTCTCGCGGAGTGCATCTTTTGGGTGGCGGAGCGCTCATTCGTGGTATGAAGGACTTACTTGAAGAAGTACTCAAGGTGCCGGTACATGTGGCTGAAGATCCTCTGACTGCTGTTGTGCGAGGGACTGGTATTATTCTTGGTGACGTTGATATGTATAACGATGCTCTCATAAAGAACGAAGATGAATTACCTTTCACACGCTAAGCGCAAACGAAGGAATCTCTGGATCAAGCTCATCTCGGTTATTCTTGGTTCTGTTGTTATCGGACTGTTTGCCCGTGGGGTGGTAGTTAGACCACTTAGCTACGTCTCGTATTATTTTTCTAATGCTGTTTATTCTCTCGTACCTCAGGGATTTAGATCTGCTCTTGAGCAAAGTAAGGAGAATCAAGCTCTGAAGGATAAGATACTTCTTCTTGTGGCTGAGAACGCAGATAGGAATGTGCTTTCATCACAGAATGAAGAACTAAAGTCGAAGCTCGGTCGAAGTGATAAGCAGAAGGTGCTTTATGCGACTGTGCTCGAGAAGCCTCCGATTTCTCCATTCGATACTTTCATACTTGATGTGGGTAGTGATCAGGGAGTGAAGCTTGGGGACACTGTGGTTGTGGGTAATTTGGCTGTTGGAGACATTATCGATGTGGGTAACCTGTATTCTAAGGCCGAATTATTTTCTTCTCCAGAGAGGACGTTTACTGGTAACCTTGCTCCCAAGGGGCTAACTCTCCAAGCAGTCGGCAAGGGTAACGGTACCTTCGAAGCATTGCTTCCTATTGGATCTAAAGTGGCTGAAGGAGATGCTTTGATACTCCCTTCTATATCATCAAAGGTATTTGGATTGGTGGAGAAGGTGGAGGAGTTACCAGAAGAAGGGTTCAAGAAAATATTATTTGGACTACCTATCAATCCTTCAGAAGTAAGTTCTGTTGGTATCATTATCAAATGATAAGAGCACTCGCAAACATTCTTATTATTATTTCAATCATTGCACTACCTTGGTGGGCGGTCCTTGCTTTCCTTATTACTTTCTCTTTTTTCTTTGATTTCTTCGAGATTATTATTTATGGAGTGGTTTTGGATTCGCTTTATGCTGTGCATTATAGCCTTCTATTCTCCCATATGTTTTTCTTGATTGCTGTTATTGTTTATGCGTCGTTTACTTTGATTAGACCAAATCTCCGAAGCGTGTAAAATATACGCATGTTTCATCGGATATGGCGTAATTGGCGAAGGCAAAGTCAGAGCAAGAAAGCTTCAAAAAGGGTTGTTAATCCGGATGAAATATTTCTTGATTCTTCAAACCTTCCGTTATTTAACCGTGACCAATTCGAGGGTAGGATAGAGACTCCTATATCGCTTTCTTCTCTTTCATTTCTCAAGTTCGTAGTTTTTGTTATCGCTTTTGTTTTCCTTGGTAGGGCTATGTACCTTCAGGTTGTGCATGGTGATCTCTATTACGCCAAGACCTCAAGTAATAATTTGAGAAAGGAAGTTATATTTGCTCATAGAGGCATAATCACAGATAGGAATAATGAACCATTAGCTTGGAACGAAGAAGGCTCTACTACTGATAAGTTTGATAAGAGAATCTATACAGATATATCTGGATTTGGAAGTGTGCTTGGGTATGTGAAGTATCCTGGGCAGGATTCGGCAGGTAACTTTTATAGTTATGCTATTGTCGGGCAGGATGGGGTAGAGAAGTATTATGATGATAAGTTATCTGGCCAAAACGGAGCCAAGCTTACCGAGGTGAGTGTGAAGGGTACGGTGGATAGTCAGAGTACTCTCGAGCCACCAATAAATGGAGATAAGCTTACACTCTCGATTGATGCCAAGGTGGAGAAAGTGCTTTACCAGAGTATTGCTGAAGCTTCTGAGAAATCGGGATTCAAAGGTGGAGCGGGAATCATCATGGATGCTCATACTGGAGAAGTAATAGCTTCTGTTTCTTATCCAACTTTTGATTCTAATGTGATGACTGATGGGAGCAATAAGTCGTTGATTGGAGAATATCTAAATAGTAAGCGTCAGCCATTTCTTGATAGGGTCTCAAGTGGTCTCTATGCTCCTGGGTCTATCGTTAAGCCTTTTATTGCGCTCGCTGCTCTAGTCGAGAACATCATTGATCCAAATAGACAGATATTTACCAAGGGTTATATCTCGCTTCCTAATCCATATGATCCAAAGAACCCATCAATATTTAAAGACTGGAAGGATCATGGGTATGTCGATATGAGAAAGGCTATTGCCGTTTCGTCTGACGTTTATTTCTATATTGTTGGTGGAGGGTTCGAAGGTCAGAAGGGGCTCGGTATTACCAAAATTGATGACTTTCTTACAAAGTTTCTTTTCGGTTCTCCTGTCACAGGATTCTTTGGTGGACCAGGTGGAACAATTCCTACTCCAGAATGGAAGCAAAAGACTTTTGATAGTGACGTCTGGAGAATAGGAGATACCTATCACACGACTATCGGTCAGTACGGATTTCAAGCGACTCCTGCTCAGATGGTGCGTGCTGCATCAGGAATTGCTACTGAAGGTACGATGGTTAACCCAACAATAATCAAAGATGAACAAGGTCTAACAACCAAAGTGGACGGTATAACGCATTATCAATATAAGGTGGTGAAGGAAGGCATGAAGCAGGCCGTCACTGACGGTACTGCTATCGCTTTAAAGATTGATGGACTAGATATTGGAGCCAAGACAGGAACGGCGCAGATAGGAGTGAATAACGAGAGAGTTAACTCTTGGGTTGAAGGATTCTTCCCATACGATAATCCTCGATACGTATTCGCACTGGTGCTTGAGAGTGGACCGACTACTTATGCTGTGAGTTCGATGCGTGCTATGGCGGAGACACTGACGTGGATAAGAGATAATGAGCCTGAGTACGTGAAGTAGTTGCCAGT
>CAZCQK010000014.1:12934-18125 GCA_964500855.1 uncultured Candidatus Saccharibacteria bacterium | reverse complement strand
TATGAAAAATAAAAATAAAGGTTTTACTCTTATGGAGCTTCTTGTTGTTATTGCTATTATTGGCATCCTCTCTGCTGTTGTTATCGCTTCACTTAATGATTCAAGAGTGAAAGCTAAGACTGCAGCGTTTAAGTCTGAGATGGACTCACTTGTGCCTTCACTTATCTCGGTCTGTCATGATCGTGCTCTAGTAGCATCAGATGTGCCCGGAGGAAGTGCCTATGTCACCTTAGGATCTGATCCTTCCACTCAAGCATGCGGACCAGCAAGCGCAGGTACATTCTCAATAGATATTGATTCTACCAACGGTAGTGCGTGTACATCGGCTACTTTGACTGAGTCAGGTGTGACTTATAATCCAAGTGGTTGCTAAATTTAGAAAATCTGGCTTCACACTAGTTGAGCTCGTGGTAGTGATGGCTATCATCGGTATATTAGCGACCGTTACTCTAAGAGGGCTAAATAGTAGTCGAGAGAAGGCTCGGGATTCAATACGTGCGGGTGATATTAAGACTCTCTCTGAAGCATCAGAGACGTATTTCTCAGAGAACTATAAGTTTCCTGATTCACTTTCTGATCTGGCTAAATACTTCGCAAAGGGAGCGGTGCCTGTAGATCCTTCTCCTGATAGGAGCTACATGTACCAAAAGCTTTCTAATCCAAATGGTTACTGCCTTGGAGCTATGATGGAGTTCGGTGCGGATACTAATGATGTGACTTGCGGACTTGAATCAAATGGAGGTATCAACTACCAAGTCAAAGGTCCCTAAGGTATAATAAGTCCATGATACAGATTCTAGGACTTTTCACATTTATATTCGGAGCCATTATTGGTAGCTTTCTTAATGTTGTTGCTCTTCGGTATAAGACAGGTAGGGGAGTAAATGGAAGGTCATTTTGTTTCTCTTGTGGTAAGACCTTGCACCCACTGGAGCTCATTCCAATAGTAAGCTTCCTTGCTCTCCGTGGTAGGTGCCATTCATGTAAGACCCCTCTCTCATGGCAGTATCCACTTGTTGAACTTATCACTGCTTCCACATTTTTCTTGATATTCGAGCGTGCTGTTGCTTATGGAGGTACCATATCTTATTTAAGTATTCCTGTGCTATGGATTGCTTCATCTGTACTTATTGTGATTGCTATATATGATGCGAAGCACAAGATTGTACCCGATATGCTCGCATTCGTGTTCGGTGCAATATCACTCGCTTGGCTTCTGTTTAGTCACGATATCCACTACTTCAGTACTACGAGAGGTCTATTTGATTTGTTTAGTGGACCGTTGTTTTTCTTGCCGTTTTTCTTTTTGTGGCTTGTTTCTTCTGGTAGGTGGATGGGGCTTGGAGACGGTAAGCTTGTTGTGGGATTTGGGTGGTTGTTTGGATTCGCTATTGGAGCGTCAGGAATTATTCTTGGATTTTGGATTGCTGCAGCCGTCTCACTTCTAATACTTATTAACGGTAAGCTTGCTTCGAATAGGTTTTCTCATCTTACTCTTAAGTCAGAAGTACCATTTGCACCATTCCTTATTCTCGGAGTATTGCTTGCTTATTACTTCTCGATGGATTTGTTAAGCTTCAATACACTTGTGAATTTATTCTAGAGTCACTTATTTAATTGATGAATAGTAATCACAAAAACAAAATAAATAAAAGATTAGCAACGCGCAAATACGGCTTTTCTTTTATAGAACTTATTGTGGTTGTGGCCATTATGATGATTATTAGTACTGTCGTGCTATTTAGACAGTCTAAGTTTTCTAGTGACATACTCATTACTGACATGGCTTATCAAGTGGCCTTGGCGATAAGGCAGGCAGAAGTCTATGGTATTAGCTCTAAGAAAGCCGATACAGGGTCAGACTTAACTACCTTTAAGGCGGGATATGGAGTGTTGTTTACTCCTATTTTAGCCAAGGGAAGTCAGTCGGATAACGGGGCAAGTGCTTTCGCGCTATTTAATGATACACCGACTTACGATAGTAATGTTCCTGGGTCTGATGCGGTGTTTAATTACGTTTATGATCCTGGACTTGATGTGCTTTTGGATCCGTATCCAGTAAAGCTAACATCCGGTCAGAAAATACGTGGTTACTGCGGTCACTTACCTAGTACCAATAACTGGCAGTGCTGGTCTTATGCAGATCCGATACTCGATAGTACTGAGAGGGTGCTCTCTATTACTTTCGTAAAGCCGAATCCAGAAGCGCATATAGTAATTGGTACAGTAGATAATAATAACGGCTTCATCTACTCTAATCAGACTTATGATAAGGCTAAGATTATTATAGAATCTGCTTTGGGAGATAAGTGTCGCACAGTTACTGTATCTTCATCAGGGGAGATTGGAGTGGATGCTATTGATCCAAGTGCGACTGATGGAGGCTGTAGCGCGGGAGGAATACTATGATGCTTAAATTTAATTCAAAAACCAATAAAGTAACAAACAAGACAGGATTTACTCTAATCGAGATTATGGTTGCTGTTTCTATATTTGCTATGGTTATGGTGGTAGCTATTGGTGCTGTGCTCGCAGTCGTCAGTGCTAACAGGAAGGCAGCCGCACTAAACTCCGTTATAACTAATCTAAACTTCGCAATCGAAGGCATGGTCAGAGACCTGCGCACAGGTAATAGTTATAACTGTGGAGCTACTGGTCCAGGATCAAATAACTGCGCAAGTCAGGGAGATGATAAGATTGGATTTTATTCTGCTCAGTATGGTAAGCCTGTGGGCTATGGACTTGGTCAAAGTGATGATGCGGTATGCCCAAATGGAATTTATAAAATTATAAACAACACTGACGTTTACTGCTTGACTGGTCCTGATATTAAGGTTAATCAACTGAAGTTTTATGTTGTTGGTTCAGAGTCTGTTGCCTTCAGTGATTATAATCAACCAAAGGTTATCATTGTGATTAATGGTAATTTCGTCGGTTATGGAGCTTTGGGTAACTTTAGTCTTCAGAGCACAGTGTCTCAGAGAAAACTGGATATCTAGAGATAGTATAGAGTAGAGAGTATAGAGTATAGAGTAGAGAGTAGAGAGAATAAAATGAAATCCAAAAATAATAAAAAACTAAATACTGACTACCAACTACTGAACACCCATACCGGTTTTACTCTTGTTGAGACTTTGGTTGCTATTACTGTGCTTCTACTTTCTATTGCGGCACCTCTCACTATAGCTGCTAGATCACTGTTCTCTGCTTATTATGCTAGAGACCAAATCACTGCTTATTACTTGGCAGAAGAGGCGATTGAGTATGTTAAGAATGCTCGCGACACTACGTTTCTAAATGATGTGTTGAATAGCTCGGTACCTGTTGCCAATAATACTGATTGGCTTCTTGGACTTCATGACTGTATTGATAACGGAGTTGGGTTTGTTGGATGTTATGTTGATTCTACTAAACCATTTGATCCATATCATTCAACTGACGCTGTACAGTCTTGTACGGCAGGAGGACTTACTGATTGCCCGCCTATTGATCACTGCGAGAGTGACGCTAATAATGTGGATTCAGGACTTTGGGGCTACAACATAAACGCAGTGTGCCAGCATACTCCAGCAGTAAGTAAATTCACAAGAAAGGTTGTGATAAAGCCTCAAAGTAATGCTAACGGACTTGATGAAGCTATAATTACAGTTACCATAACTTGGCAGGGGGCAGGACTCGTATCAGGTGCGCAGACCTATGAACTTAAAGGAGCAATATTAAATTGGGAAAGAAAATAATGAGTAATAAAATATCAAAATCTGGATTTACACTACTATTTGCTTCGCTTATTGGAGCGCTTGTTATCGCGGTCGGACTTGCCATATTGGATATCACCTTAAAGCAACTTTTGCTCGCTTCAGCAGGTAGAGAAAGTCAGCAGGCGTTCTATTCTGCTGATGCTGGTACTGAATGCGCACTATTTCTTGATAGAGGAGCTGGGTTTAATGATTGTAGACTTGGATTCTTCGGTACCCCGTCTAGTACTCCAAGCAACATGACTATCTGTGGTGTTGATTCTTCTAGTGCGCCACATGTGGGGGCGGGAAGTGCAGCTGATGTGCAGTGTTTCGGTAAGGAGATTAGTATAAGTCGCACAATTCATGGTGATACCGTCGAGAATGATTTCGTTTTAGATACTTCTTTGAATGCTGACGTGCCGGCTAGTACTGCTACTAATGATGACATGTGCTTTTCTGTTGCTGTGCTTAAGATTGCTGATACTTCATCAGTGGTCTCAGCATCGGGTACTACCATCATCGAGAGTCGTGGATACAATACATGTAACCCAAATGCAGCCAACAGATTCGAGCGAGCTATAAGAACAGTAAATCAGTAATATGGATAAGCGAGAAGCAGAGGCGCGGATACTAAAGCTTCGCGAGAGGATTGAGTATTATCGAAAACAATATCATGAAGAAGATGCTTCAATAATTTCTCCTGAGGCACTGGATTCTTTGAAGCATGAATTATCAGAATTGGAAGCAGAGTTTCCGTCTCTTATTACTCCTGATTCGCCAACGCAAAGAGTAGCTGGCGCACCGAAAGAAGAATTGGTAAAAGTAAGGCACAAAGTCAGGCAGTGGTCACTCAATGATTGTTTCTCTCCAGAAGAATTTCTGGCCTTTGATGAGAGAGTTAAGAAAATCTTATCCAAAGGCGCATCTCAGAAGGTCGAGTATGTTTGCGAGCACAAGATTGATGGTCTCAAGATAGTTTTGGAATATGAGAAAGGATTACTCGTGAGAGCTTCAACGAGAGGTGATGGAGAGGTGGGAGAAGATGTGACGCACAACATCAAAACAATAGAGAGTATACCTCTTAGAATAAATCAAAACATAGATATCACTGTCGAAGGAGAGGTTTTGATGACTAAGAGTGTTTTCGCATCTTTGAATAAAGAAAGGGCCAAAAACGGCGAAGAATTATTCGCCAACCCTCGTAACATCGCAGCTGGTTCCATAAGGCAATTAGATCCCAAAATCGCTTCATCAAGAAAGCTAGAGGCATTCATATATGATATAGCCGAGATTAGGAATCCTATAAAGACTCAGTCGGACGAATTAAAGTTTCTTAAGAGTTTGGGATTTAAGGTGAATAAGCATTATGCTGTATGTGGAGATGCTTCTTCGGTAATAGAGTATTGGAAGGAATGGGAGCAAAAGAAAGATAAAGAAGATTATTATTTTGATGG
>CAZCQK010000014.1:9126-12834 GCA_964500855.1 uncultured Candidatus Saccharibacteria bacterium | reverse complement strand
GAGATACGAAGATTGGATCTCCGAATTGGCGACACGGTCATACTTCAGAAGGCAGGGGATGTTATACCGGACATAGTTCAGGTTATCAAAGAATTGCGAACAGGTAAGGAGAAGAAGTTTGTGATGCCTAAAGCGTGTCCTGTGTGTAATACTCCACTTAATAAGAAGAATGTGGGCAAGAAGACTTCTGGAGTTGAAGGAGTAGCGTGGTACTGCGAGAACAAAAAATGTCCAGCTAAGGATAGGAGAACGCTTTATTATTTTACTTCCAAAACAGGATTTGATATTGATGGACTTGGACCAAAGATTATAGACCTACTAGTCGATAACGGATTGGTGCTTTCAAGGCCGGATATATTTACCTTAAAGGAAGGAGATCTACTCTCTCTCCCTAGATTCGCACTCAAGTCAGCAAATAATTTAATTGAAGCAATAAACAAATCTAGAACAGTGGAGCTTTCTCGACTTATTACTGCGCTCTCTATTCCTCAAGTCGGAGAAGAGACGGCGTATGATCTAGCCGAACACTTCAAATCAATCGAAAGATTGAGTAGTGCGACTGTAGATGAGTTAAAGAATATTTCTGGAGTTGGTGAAGTGGTGGCGGAGGAATTGGTAGAGTGGTTTGCTGATAAGCATAATCAAAAGATGCTTCGCGAGCTTCTACCTGAACTCAAAATAATTTCACCCAAGAAGCAGGGGAATGGTAGATTGGAAGGCAAGGTATTCGTGCTAACAGGTACTCTACCTAACGTTGATAGAGACACAGCCAAGAAAATGATAAAGGAAGTTGGAGGAGATGTTTCATCTTCAGTGTCTTCAAAGACTGATTTTGTGGTTCTTGGAGATAACCCAGGGTCAAAATACGATAAGGCAGTAGAGCTCGGGGTCAAAATACTCGATGAAAGCGAGTTTTTGAAACTACTCAAATAGTAGGGTATACTCAGAGCATGATATCAAAACAAGATGTAGAGAAGCTTTCGGGGTTGGCGCGCCTTGGTCTTACACCAGAAGAAATAGAGGTTTTCCCTTCTGAAATTGAGGCTATTTTGGGATATGTGGGTAAGGTAAACGACGCCGCTTCTTCTGCTCCTCATGTTGTGTTCGAGTCAGTTAATACCTTGCGAGAGGACGCGGTCTTGCATAATAAAGGTCAGTATTCTGAGGCGTTACTTGATTCTGCTCCCGAGAGAGAAGGTGGATACGTTAAGGTTAAAAAAATCCTAGAATAATTTGATTAAGATGAACATAGATTTAAAGTCTCTAACAATCAAGAAAGCTCATGATGCATTCGTAAATGGCGAGTATACAGCAGAGGATCTTGCTTCTGCATACCTTGAGAACATTAAGCTTCATAATGATGAGCTCAATGCTTACTTAGAAGTATTCGATGATGTACTTGAGCAGGCCAGAAAAGCGGATTTGAGAATCAAATCTGGTGAACATGATAATTTACTTTTGGGCATCCCATTTGCTATTAAAGATAATATTTTGATTGAAGGTAGAAAGGTAAGTGCTGCGTCTAAAATTCTTGAAGGTTATGTTGCGCCATGGAGTGCGTCTGTTATGAAGAAGTTGATTAAGAAGGGGGTGGTGCTAATCGGTAGAACCAACATGGATGAATTCGCCATGGGCGGATCCACTGAGAACTCTGCTTACGGAGTTACTAGAAATCCTTGTGATAAGGAGCGCGTACCTGGAGGTTCTTCTGGAGGTTCTGCTGCTTCTGTGGCATCAATGATGGCACTCGTTGCTCTTGGATCTGATACGGGAGGATCTATTCGTGAGCCCGCGTCTTTTTGTGGAGTTGTTGGATTTAAGCCTTCTTACGGAGCTGTCTCTCGTCATGGACTTATCGCTATGGCAAGTTCCTTAGATCAGATTGGGCCGTTTGCTAATAATGTTTCTGATGCGGAGATTGTTTTTGATGCTATTAGGGGTAAGGATGAGTACGACGCAACAAGTATAGAGCTTGCGAATCCATCACCAAAGTCTAAAAAGATTGGTATTGTTTCAAAATTAACATCAGTTGATGGTATTGAGAAGGAAGTGAAGGAGGCTTTTGATAAGGCTGTTTCAGATATGAAAAATGCTGGGTATGAGATTGTGGACGTGGAGTTGCCTAACATAGATTATTCACTGGCTGTTTATTATATACTCTGCCCTGCCGAAGTATCATCTAATATGTCACGATTTGATGGTATGCGTTTTGGGGAGAGGGTTTCTGGTAAGGACTTGCTTCAAGATTATATGAATACTCGAGGCAGTCTATTGGGTAAGGAAGTGAAGCGAAGGATTATGATTGGTACTTATGTGCTCTCTGCTGGATACTATGATTCGTATTATGGTAAGGCCACAGCAGTAAGGGAACTTATTAAAAATGATTTTAGAAAGGCTTTCGAGAAAGTGGACGCAATCATGATGCCAACATCTCCAACTAGAGCGTTTAAAATAGGTGAGAAAACATCAAATCCTCTTGAGATGTACCTCGCTGATATATTTACTGTCGCTGCTAATATTGCGTCAGTACCTGCTATATCCGTGCCAGCCAAGCTTGCTTTCGGAGAACTACCTATCGGTATTCAGTTTTATGGTCCGTACACAAAAGATAAATCACTTTTTGCTATTGCTTCAGACTTTGAGAATTGCTAGATATTTGAGAGAATAGAGTCATGTCAGACGCACATGGAGGACATGAGGGTGGAGAAGAAAGTGGGGGAGGATCAAACCTTTTCGTAGATGCTATATTTTGGCTACTTCTATTTCTTGTTGTTCTCTCTACTTTGAAAGGAGTGGCGAGTAGTATGAATATCTCATTTGATTTTTTACCCAGCCCTACTGCTATATTTGCTTCTATATTTGGTACTGTGCAAGTTGTCTCAGTTTTTGTTTCCCTGCTATTTTTTATTGGTATTATTTATTTCAAAGTTAAGCTAAATGATATGCTTCATCACGGCGGGCATGGTCACGGAGATCATGGGGATCATGGTAGTCATGGTGGTCATGATGAACACGTAGACCACGGCCATTCGGATGATTATGATCAGACCGAGAACGCTATTGCACATTTCCACGGTGACGCAGGGCACCATGTAGATAAGAGGTGGCAAAATGTTTTAACTAGAATCGAATCGCTTTCTGAAGGTGATTGGAGGCTTGCGATTATTGAGGCTGATATTATCCTCGAAGATATGCTTACTAAAATGGGCTACCATGGAGAAGGGGTGGGCGAGAAACTTAAGCTTGCGGAGAGAAGTGATTTTAATACTTTGGATCTTGCTTGGGAGGCACATAAGGTGCGTAACCGCATAGCTCACGACGGACCAGCATTTCATCTAAGTCATGATGAAGCGAGGAGAGTGGTGGGGCTTTTCCAAAAAGTTTTTGAAGAATTTTATTTTATTTAATTTGCTTTAAAGCGGATTTTCTGGTAATCTCTTCGCTACTTAGCGGGGTAGAGAAGTAGTATCTCGAGAGGCTCATAACCTCTAGACCTGGGTGCAATTCCCAGCCCCGCAAATGATTTTTGCGGGAGCATGCAAATTTATTTGCATGCGGGCGGGAATTGCAGGCCGGAGCATATCGCGAAGCGATAGCGAGGCGGGGTCGCGAGTACTTGGTCCGCGCAGTGTTTCTTAACACGAGCAGACCTAGTAACTTGTGACCAACCCCAGCCCCGCAACAAGTTAGCCCCCGAAAGGGGGCTTT
>CAZCQK010000014.1:5573-9026 GCA_964500855.1 uncultured Candidatus Saccharibacteria bacterium | reverse complement strand
GTAACTTGTGACCAACCCCAGCCCCGCAACAAGTTAGCCCCCGAAAGGGGGCTTTAGTTTTTCTATTTTTATGGTAAATTGCTTGTATTGTCGGGGTAGCTCAGTCGGTAGAGCACAGGACTCATAAGCCTGGGGTCATGGGTTCGATCCCCATCCCCGACACAAAGTGAGGGGAAGCATGGCAACTGCTTGCCATGCGGTGGTGATCGAAAGGGTTTTCTATGTTGAGTCTTCGAAACGAGAAAACCACCTGCCGATGTAGTCGGAGAGCCCCATCCCCGACACAAAGTGAGGGGAAGCATGGCAACTGCTTGCCATGCGGTGGTGATCGAAAGGGTTTTCTATGTTGAGTCTTCGAAACGAGAAAACCACCTGCCGATGTAGTCGGAGAGCCCCATCCCCGACACAAAGTGAGGGGGGTATTAGAATTATCTAATCTTTGATAATTTTCGAACAATTTGATAGAGTAGGGTTCTTGCGGGTGTAGCTCAGTTGGTTAGAGCGCCACACTGTCACTGTGGAGGCCGTGGGTTCAAGTCCCATCACTCGCGCAAGCGATAAAAGACCTAGGGAATTCCCTAGGTCTTTTATCTGCTCACTCTATGAGCAGGTGATGGGACTTGAACGGCGGAGCGCACGAAGTCCGAAATCAGTAGATTTCGGGCGCGAGTCGGTGCCCAGACTAAAATTGAGCGACGGCGAAATTTTAAGTCGAGGGAAAGACTCCCATCACTCGCGCAAAGGAAAAACACCCATCTTGTATGGGTGTTTTTCTGTGGGGTGATTGGATGGTGGAACTGTGATAGTATTTTGTTTATGAACAGTAGAAAGATGTTAGAAGCTCAACCACATATGGGTGATGATACATCAAGAATTTTTTCTGGTGAGACGGACAATAGAACAAATGCCGAAATGTATGGCGAAACAGCTGATTTTTTTGCAAATGAGATAAGAAAGAGATTGCCTGTAAAAGATGGAGAATATACGATAGCTGATGTTGGCTCTTTTCAAGGCGAACTGTTAGCAGATTTGTTAGCAAAGTTGCCAGAATATCGCTTCAAAGCCATTGCTATTGATATAAATGAAGCAGCTTTACAAAATAACACTACTACTGATAACAAAGTTGTTGCACACGCAGAAGCACTACCCCTTGAAGACAAGAGTGTTGATGTCGCCATTATTCGTTATGTATTGCAGTGGAATAATGCAGAAAAACAGAAAAAAATTTTGTCCGAACTTGCAAGAGTAGTGAGAAGTTTTGCTTTGTTAGAGCACGTTGGTTCTGATGTTATTGATTCTGACATTTGGAGAGAGAAGACGGAAGAACTTTTTACTGGAGAAAAAGTGTCAAAAATGAAAAGAGGTGAACATTTCTTTTCATCAAAAGATGAGGTTGAGAGATGGATGTTAGAAGCAGGTATTGATTTTCAATGTATAAAAAATAGAAAGATTGATAATGGAGCAGATGTGTATATTGAGAGGTATGCACTTACTCCAGGTGAAGCGGAGCAAACAAGAAGTATTTTGGGAGATAAAAACTATTTTCAGCAAACAGATTGGGCTATCTTGCCGAAGAAGGTTTAAATGCAATGTAAACTATAAATGTGCATATTTTGTAAGATCTGGAATGTAAATATACCCTTCATTCTCCATAATCGTAGTCCCCACTTCGTTCCTGCCTACCTGCAGGTAGGCCTTCACTCGCACATCAGATGAAGGGGGAACTGTGTTATTATTTATATATGAAAAATACACAACAGGGGTTTATAGGAAATACAAATAGCATCAGGAACTTCTTTGCTACCCAGTTTTTCTTACTTATTTTATTTGGTTTTTTGGGCTTCTATTTAGGAACTCCAATGTGTGATAAATCTACAAATGTAGATTGCACCTATTACTTACTGATAGTAGTGTTTGTTGTTTCTTTAATTGCTAATATAGTTCTACAGATTTTCCAAAACTCCCGAAAGTATATAAGTTTTCAAAATAGTGGATACGTGGAGAAAATAACAGGAACTCTGGAAATTATATTTGCACCAGTCATTGCTTTATTTGCCTATATTATTTATCAGCTTCTTTATGGATGGCCTAACACAGACCCGTGGATGGGGGTGTGGTATGAGGTAGTCTTCAGAAATTTTGTGAGTAAAGGTTTTTGGATAAAAATTCTTGCCTTGCTCATAATGGTTTCGCTTATTGCTGATGGTATAAGGAAAATTAGAAAGGGAATAGAAAAGAAGAAAAATATACAGATATAGTGTGAATTATCTGGGTGTAGACTCCGCTACTATTTAGATCATTTTTGTGCTAATTTATAACCATGATTCAATACCAAAAGCCAGCGAAAACAGTTATTATCACACTTATTCTTTTAGCAATATTTGATGGTGGTTCGATAGTGGCTAAGTCTCTGGGATTTTCTCCATCACTTAGTAATATTTTTTATTTCTTCCTAATAAATATCTTTGCGACTATTTTCTTGTTCTGGAATGTACTTAAGTTTCTCGCATTCAAAAAAATGTTCATTCAGGACAGTAGGCAAGAAGCGGTGCTTCGAAGAGTAGCGAGAGATACTATGGGTAACTTTAATTCACTAAGTAGTTCAGACCCTTTAAATATTCTTAAAACAAGGTACGCAAATGGTGAGATAACCAAGGAAGAATTTGATGCCAAGAGAGTAGATATTGAGAAGTAATTTCAAGGAATTTTACTTTTGATTTTCGCATTTGTGAGCTTTGGCTTTAGATGATATCTTAGGCCTATGACTAAAGCATTTTGGAACAAGGAGTATAAGAGTGGTGAGCACTTAACGCTCTCTACTGAGCCGTCTTCGGACTTGCTTACCTTCGTGCGGTGGGCAGAGCGGAACAGTGAGTGGCCTGCCTTTCCAAAACATGGGTTTATTCTTGATGTTGGATGTGGAAACGGTCGCAACATAATTGCTCTTGCTAAGGAAGCGGGGATGAAAGGGTACGGATTTGATATTTCTGGAGAAGCAATCAATCAAGCGAAGAAAGCTGCGTCCAACTTGGACATCACTTTTGAGACTAGAAGTGTTAGCGAACCGCTACCACTTGCGGATGAATCAGTTGATGTGGTATTGGATATGATGACTAGCCACTTCCTGCGCAAAGATGAGAGGCAGAAGTACTTGGAAGAATTGGTGAGGGTTATGAAGCCTTATGGATGGCTGTTTTTTAAATCCTTTCTACTTGATGGAGATCAGAATGCGCATAGGATGATAGCAGAGCATCCCGCAGGAGAGGAGAATTCGTATATCCATCCTCGTATCGGAGTCTATGAACACGTCTGGACTGAAGGAGAATTGGTGGATTTCTTTTCTCCGTATTTTAAGATTCATAAAATGATTAAATCATATAAGCATGTGATAGATGGTAAGGCGTGGAAGAGACGCACCATCTCACTTTATCTCGAGAAGAAGAGGGACTACTA
>CAZCQK010000014.1:3400-5473 GCA_964500855.1 uncultured Candidatus Saccharibacteria bacterium | reverse complement strand
CATGGCTTTAATACCAGTAGATAAAAACCGATATCTTATAAAATCAGCTGGGCCAGAGAAAATATCTGGAAAGTGGAAGGAGTTGATTGATGAAATAGTCGCCACTTGTAAGGCTCATCTTAGAGAAAAACTAATTTCTGTTTATGTGGGTGGAAGTGTTGCGTTGGGCGAAGCTAAAGAATATAAGTCAGATGTTGATACATATGCGATAGTGTCTATGAATGATTTGGAAGCAAAGGATGCAGAAACAAATTGGGTAAAATCAGAAATAGAAAGATTAAATAAGAAGTTTCCGTTTCAGAGAGGTGTTGAGATTTTGTTAAAACCTTTAGATAGTCTGCATTTGCGTAAAAAATTCCAAATGAAAGTAATTGCTGCGCATGTGTATGGTAAGGACTTTGATTCAGAAATAGGTCCATTTAAATTGGATAAAGAAACATTAAAATCCATTAGATATTTACCCGAGAATGAGATAAAAAGCGCAAAAAGGAAATTGGAATTATTTAATACCTCAGAAAAGATAAAAGAAACTGCTATTTGGATTTCTAAAAGATTGGTTCGCGGAGGAGGGACTTTGGTCTTATGGGAACAAGATTTTTATACTATGGATGTTAATGTTCTTGCCGATCTCTTCATAGAAAGATACCCAAACAAGGCAAATGAAATTAAAACCGCATTGAATTGGATTACTAATGCACCCGAAAACAAACAGGAAGTGTTAGACTTTTTGGATAGTTTTGGTTCTTGGTTGATTGAGGAAGATAATAGAATTTTTGGAATTTAGTTTTATCAACTAAGATTGATAAGTTAAGGGTTTTGTAATAGTATACCGAAAGTCGCCGATGTAGCTCAGCTGGTAGAGCACGTCCATGGTTGTAATTAGCCTATCATTTAAGAAATTTTTTGATAAAACCCGAATTACGGTTAAAGTCCATAAAGTGGGTAAGACCGTAGCGTTAGTTTAACGCTCGAACGACTGACAAGGGGCGCTAAGTCGAAAGATATGCGTAATATACAGTCTAATCCTTTTATAAATCGCAAGATGAAGTAAAGGTATAAATGAAGGACGGGGTCGCCGGTTCAATCCCGGCCATCGGCTCCAATTTCGCCCTTTTAGTTCAGTGGTAGAACGATGGTATCGTAAACCATAGACGCCAGTCCGATTCTGGCAAGGGGCTTAGTCTACAAGCTTCTTACTTTGATATGTTAGTATAGTTAAATGACAGAAGAGGAGCGAATAGCGAGAATAGCAGAGATTGAGGCGCTTATGTGCGACGCGTCTTTCTGGTCTGATAGTAATAAGGCTCAAGTGATGATAAAGGAGCTTCAAGAGCTCAAAGACTTCGTACCTGGGAAGGGTAAGTATGATTCTGGAGATGCGGTTATGACTATCTTTGCTGGAGCGGGAGGAGATGATGCAGAAGATTTTGTAGCTATGCTACTTAACATGTATAAGGCATATATCGCAAAGCGAGGGTGGCAGAGTTATTTACTATCAGAGAATGAGAATAATTATAAAGGGTATAGAAGTATCTCGCTTGAGATAAAGGGTAAGAACGTCTACGGCATATTGAAGCGAGAGAGTGGAGTCCATAGACTTGTGCGTATCTCACCATTTAATGCAGGTGGTAAACGTCAGACATCCTTTGCGATGGTCGAAGTTATACCAAAGTTTGATAAGACCATGAACGTCGAGATACCAGAGACAGAACTGCGCATCGACTTCGCGCGTTCTGGTGGTCCTGGAGGTCAGAATGTGAATAAAAGAGAGACGGCAGTACGAATAGTCCACATTCCAACCAAACTTTCCGTGCATGTGGATTCAGAACGTAGTCAGGCGCAGAATAAGGAGAAGGCTATGGAGCTACTTCGTGCCAAGCTCTATGCTATAATGGAAGAAGCTCGGATGGCAGAAGAAGCTGGATCATACGTATCGAAAACCACAGAAGCAGAATGGGGCAGTCAGATTCGTTCTTATGTTCTTCATCCGTATAAGATGGTTAAGGACCATCGCACCAATGTGGAGACTTCAAACGTAGAGAAAGTATTGGAGCGAGGGGAGATAGAAGAGTT
>CAZCQK010000014.1:0-3300 GCA_964500855.1 uncultured Candidatus Saccharibacteria bacterium | reverse complement strand
ATGCTTTGGACAAATATCAAACGAGTTTCTAGGTCAGGATTTCTAAACTTTTGGCGTAATAGCTCGGTATCATTTACTGCAGTTATTATTATGACCTTGGCACTTCTTGTTATTGGTTCACTGTTCCTTACTGGAGCGCTCCAGAGATCTACTCTAGATCAGATTAAGAACAAGGTAGATATCACAGTCTACTTCGTGACTTCAGCTACTGATGATGATGCTAAAGTGCTGGTGAAGCAGGTGAGTGCCCTTCCAGAAGTAGCTTCAGTAAAGTATTTTTCAAGCGAGGAAGAGTTACAGTCATTCAAGGAGCGTCACTCAAATGATGACCTAACCTTACAGGCTCTTGATGAGGTGGGGGATAATCCTTTCGGAGCTGCGCTTGAGATTAAGGCTAAGGACCCTGCTCATTATGAGAGCATTGCGTCTTTCCTAAATAATCAGAAACAAAATGATGCAGCGAGTATCATAGATAAGGTAAATTACAGCCGTAACAAGGACGCTATCAATACTCTAACAAATATAATAAGCGCATCAGATAAGCTCGGATTTGCTGTGGTTATCTTCTTTGCTGCCATTGCCTTCCTTATTAGTTTCAATACTATCCGCCTTACTATCTACATGGCTCGTGAGGAGATATCCGTAAAGCGACTAGTGGGAGCGTCACTTAGGTATATCAAGGGACCATTCGTCGTGAGTGGACTCATGTATGGACTAGTAGCAACAGTATTTGCTCTCATAATGCTCCTGCCTATCACATACTGGGCGGGACCATATACTTTAGCTCTAGGCACTGGACTTAACGTATACAGCTATTACTTAGGCCACATTCTAATCATCGGAGCTGAATTGCTAGCTTCAGGACTTGCGATAGGGGCCCTGTCAAGCTATCTTGCCGTCAAGAAATACCTAAAGATTTAGTAGATGGTATTTAGTAAATAGCAGTCAGTGAAAAATATACTCAGAATATTGTCAATAATCTAAAGCCTTTATACAGAATACTTAATACTATATACTGACTACATATGAGTAAGCACAAATACATATTCGTGATAGGAGGAGTGATGTCGGGAGTTGGTAAGGGAGTCACTACTTCATCAATCGGTTCGATTCTTCAGGGAAAGGGGTTTAAGGTCAACATGATTAAGGTTGACCCTTATCTTAATGTGGATGCAGGGACTATGAACCCAACTGAGCATGGTGAAGTATTCGTACTCAATTCTGGACTAGAGACAGATCAGGATATGGGTAACTACGAGAGATTTCTCGGACGTGATATATCGCACAGAAGTTACATGACTAGCGGTATGGTCTATAAGAGTGTTATTGATCGAGAGAGAGCGCTTGGTTATGGTGGTAAGTGTGTGGAAGCTATTCCTGATATTCGTAATGAAATAATAAGCAGGTTTGATGTTGCTGCTAAGGATTCTAAATCTGATGTGACTATCGTTGAGATTGGAGGGACTGTTGGTGACTATCAGAACATAATGTTCATGGAGGCTGCTAGAGTACTTAAGATTCGCAATCCCAAAGACGTCGTGTTCATCATGGTCTCATACCTTCCTGTGCCAGGTAAGCTTGGTGAGATGAAGAGTAAGCCAACTCAAAACGCAATACGACAGCTCAATTCTTATGGTATCAACACCGACTTTCTCATAGCGCGAAGTGAAGTACCTATGGATGCTAAGAGGCGAGAGAAGATTGCTATATCATGCAGTGTGCCTGTTGATAATGTTATTAGTGCTCCTGATGTTGATTCTATTTATGATATCCCACTTAACTTCGAGAAGGGTAATCTAGGGACTATGCTACTTAAAGCTCTCGGTATGCGAGCAAAGCGAAATGATATGAAAGACTGGCAGGGATTCGTATCGAAGGTTAAGAATGCTAAGAAGGAGGTCTCTATTGCAGTAGTAGGTAAGTACTTTGATTCTGGAGACTTCATGCTCTCTGATGCGTATATCTCAGTTATTGAAGCAATCAAATTCTCTGCCTATGCAGAAGGAGCTAAGCCGAAGCTCACATGGCTTTCATCAAAAGATTTTGAAACAAACGCATCAAAGCTAAGCGACTTGAAGCAGTATGATGGTATCGTGGTCCCAGGAGGATTTGGTGAGAAGGGGATTGAGGGTAAGCTTTCGGTTATAAGGTACGCGAGGGAGAACAAGATTCCATACTTCGGACTTTGCTATGGAATGCAACTTATGGTGATTGAGTATGCTCGTAATGTTTTGGGATGGAAGGATGCTAATACCGCAGAGATAAACCCAAAGGCATCAAAGCTTGTAATAGACATAATGCCTGATCAGAAGCAGAAACTTCGCGAAGGTAATTATGGTGGATCAATGCGCCTTGGTGCGTACCCAGCAGTCATCAAGGATGACTCAGTAGCAGCGAGCGCGTATTTTGGTGAGAAGCTTAAAGCTTCAAGCTCGAAGCTTATTTCTGAACGTCACAGGCATAGATACGAGGTCAATCCGGAGTACGTGAAGGCTATAGAAGATGCGGGTCTAGTATTCTCTGGTAAGTCACCAGACGGTAGACTCTGCGAGATTGCTGAGCTTCCGAAGAGTAAGCACCCATTCTTCCTGGGTACTCAGTTCCATCCAG
This sequence comes from uncultured Candidatus Saccharibacteria bacterium, assembly GCA_964500855.1. Lineage (GTDB taxonomy): Bacteria > Patescibacteriota > Minisyncoccia > Phycocordibacterales > CAIRYW01 > JAQBQZ01. Next base: position 690 of record CAZCQK010000014.1, on the reverse strand, counting down.
AATTCTTGGCTAGACCACTTTCTCCTCATCCATTGTTTAGCGCATTCATCAAAGCTTCGCTCAAGAAATAAAGACCTGAGAAATAAATAAAAAATGACGCGGGGTTCGCATGTGCGAACCCCGCTTTCGTATCTGACCTCCTTACCGCGGAGGCACCCGCATGCACCGCGGATGGCCAACTTTGGCTGAAGCGCGGTTTGGGATCTGAATGGGTGTTCTGATGGAATAACGTCTCTTGATTTGTAGTTTCACTTGCCCTCCTTTTGTCTTGGTTGTCTGCCTGTCGGGACTTGTCCGCACCTGCGGATTTCATCCCTGATTTTCTTCATTTAATCACTCTTTGGCGCAAGACTCTTGCACAGGGTGATGGAAAACTTTGAGATCTTCCTAATGAACCTTTTCATGCTGAAAATTAGAGTATTCCTAAATACATATATAGTCAACCTTTGATTTTTTGGTCAAAACAGGATAATCTATGCCTGCTAGTCTTAGTTTGGTATGCATTTGCGACCCCCTAAGCTCTATGCCCTAAGCACTCTGCTTTTGCATTGCCGATTCGTCTAATGGTAGGACACTTGCCTCTGGAGCAAGGTATTGGGGTTCGAGTCCCTGATCGGCAGTAATGATTTGCAAGGATGGCTAAACGTCATCCACGCAAAGCATCATTACCAGCCTAGATCGGGACTCGAA
>CAZCQK010000013.1:8219-18550 GCA_964500855.1 uncultured Candidatus Saccharibacteria bacterium | reverse complement strand
TGTATTTTCCCATAAATACGTCGGTATTTAAAGGGATTGGGGTGGGGATAACTAAAGGAAGTTAAATTCCCTCAATTTCTCAAGCACAACCTCCTTCACAGCAAGGACCGCAGGAGCAAGTAATTTATATGGAGCTACCTCATCAGTCTTCTCTTCTAGAGATTTCTCCAAGGCTTCTTTATAAGCAACTCTAATCTCAGTATTAACATGAACGATCGCTATTCCTCCCTTTATGCATGCTTGCACATCCTCTTTACTATAACCAGAAGCGCCATGAAGTACGAGAGGGATCTTGGTAGCTTCTGCTATCTCCTTCACTCTCTCTGGTCTTAGAGGAGGCTTCGGACCATCACGGAGAAGTCCGTGTATGTTACCTACCGCAGGAGCAAATAAGTCTATACCAGTCTCAGTAACAAATCGTATAGCATCCGCAACACTAGTAACCTCCACTCCTTCTGGGACCGCATCGTGGATTTGAGAAGACTGGCCTATGAACCCAAGCTCTGCTTCAACCAATACTTCCCTCCCCGTTGAACGCGCATACTCCACACACCTCTTAGTCTCTCTAATGTTATCCTCAATTGGCCCCTTGGCTCCATCATAAATAGCAGAATCAAAGCCAGCATCAATGGCTTCCTTAACCTTATCGAAAGAATATGTATGATCAGCGTTTAAGAAAATCGGGAAGTCATGCTTCTCTCTTAATTCTTTAACAAGTGTTGATGCCTCTTCAACACCAAAGAACTCCCTCTCCCCCTCTGACACGCCGATAAGAACAGGCACGTTTAGCTCGCGCGCCGCATCAAATACTCCGTGTAATCCTTCTAAATTAGAAATATTAAAGTGACCAATAGCAACTCCCTTGGACTGCGCTTCCTTTATATGATGTCTTAATGTATGCATTTGTTCATTATCTCATAAGCTATGATAAAATGAAGCAATGAAAATATTCAAAAAGAAATACGATTTTATTGCAATAGGCGATACGGTTACTGACGCGTTTATAAGACTCAAGGATGCTCACGTAACATGCAAGATAGATAACACAGCATGCGAGATATGCATGCGCTACGGTGATAAGATCCCTTATGACTTCGTTGAAGTTTGCCCTGCAGTAGGCAACAGTGCTAACGCCGCGGTAGCAGGAGCAAGACTTGGAGTAAACACAGGGCTCATCTCCTACCTCGGAGATGATCAAAACGGCCACGAAGCCATAGAAGCATTTAAGCAAAACAAAGTAGGTACGGATTATATAGAATTAGTAAAAGGCAAGAAAACCAACTATCACTACGTGCTTTGGTACGAAGCAGATCGCACAATCCTCATAAAGCACGAAGAGTATGACTACCAATTCCCAAGCATCAAAGAGCCAAAATGGCTCTACCTTTCTTCACTTGCTGAACACACTCTGCCGTATCACAAGCAAATAGCAGAATACCTAAAGACCCATCCGAACGTGAAGCTCGCGTTCCAACCAGGCACATTCCAAATCAAATTCGGTGTTGAAGCACTAAAGGATATATACGCTCGGACTGAGATATTTTTCTGCAACAAAGAAGAAGCAGCTAAAATAACAGGTATAGACACGGTGGATATCCGCACCCTCGCAGAAGCCATCAACGCCAAGGGGCCGAAGATTGTAGTAATAACGGACGGGCCGGTAGGCGCATACGTACTTCAAGACGGAAAGCTTTACTTCATGCCTCCGTACCCAGACCCAAAGCCTCCTTATGACAGGACCGGCGCTGGAGATGCTTTCTCTTCCACATTCACTCTCGCAATCATGAAGGGTAAGAGTATCGAAGAAGCTCTAACATGGGCTCCAATCAACTCCATGTCAGTAGTAGGGCAAGTTGGTGCTCAGAAAGGACTCCTAACAGAATCAGAGATAAAAGAATTCATATCCAAGGCACCAGAGAATTATAAAGTTAAAGTTTTATAAGATGGAAAACGAAGGATTGGAGGGAGAAAAAAGTTTTGAGGACCAGATAGAATCAGATCGAGTCAGGATGAATGCCGAGTACCCAAGCCTAAAAGAATACACAGATACAACTTTAGACATAGTATTACTACGACACAAGGCATTGAGCATAAAACACAAAATTGAACCATTAGTGACAGCCGAAAATATAGATATTCATCAGGAACACGAAATAAAGATAGCCAAAGATAGTATCAGATCTATATCAAATAGTAGTTCATATCTAAGAAGAATTAGAGATGAAAAATACAGTACCCTACTCGATAGCGTAGATTATGAAATTCTTGAAAAATATACCCACGAACTAAAGCTAATAACCTCAAAAATTTAATTTTGAACGCAAATTTCTTTGACTGCTTTTTTTATATGCTGCACCCCTAATCCATAGTGCTCTAGAAGTTCTTCTGGTGTGCCCGACTGACCGAATTGATCTTGAATAGCAACAAACTTCATCGGTAAAGGATAATTTTCAGCAAGTAATTCAGCAACAGCCGAACCCATACCGCCAGCCTTTTGATGCTCCTCTACTGTGACTATGGCTTTCACTTTCTTAGCAACTTCAAGAATCGTATTCCTATCAAGTGGCTTTATGGTAGAAAGATTTATTACGGTAGTAAATACACCTTCTTGCTCCAATTCTCTCGAAGCTATGAGTGCTTTATGGACCAAGGCGCCTGTCGCTATTATTGCCACCATTGTCTGAGGGGAATCAAATAACACACTAGCCTTCCCTATCTCAAATGGAGTTTCTTCGGTTGTGATTATCGGAGTCTTTTCTCTTGCTAGTCTTATATATGACGGAGACTTTACTTTGCTTTGCGCTAGAGCGATGGTTGCCTTGCGAGCTTCTATGGCATCACATGGAGAAACAACAATCATATTCGGTATCACTCGTGTTAGAGCTATGTCCTCAATTGCCTGATGAGTACCACCATCAGGTCCAACAGATACTCCAGCATGACTTCCTGCGATAATCACCTTACGGTTGTTATAACAAATAGTTGTTCTTATCTGTTCCCAATTGCGTCCTGGACTAAACATGGCATAAGAAGATATGAATGGTAGCTTACCAATCGAAGCCATGCCTGAAGCGACTGATGCCAAGTTCTGCTCCGCCACTCCCATCTCAATAAACCGATTGGGGTACTTAGTCTTGAATAAATTCATCTGAGTAGAATCAGTCAAATCAGCACAGAGTGCGACCGCGCTCGAATCAGATTCTCCCACCTTCAATAACCCCTCACCAAAACCCTTCCTGATTGGCACTTGCTCACAATCATTTTCAAATATTTTTGGATTTAATTTTTGATTTTGGTTTATCATATTATTTTTGATTTTTCCTGTGAGCATTCTTGACCTTCCAATATAGCTCTGTGCCGGGCACAGCTTCATTATCTCTAAACAACTTCGCCGGGTACTTAGCCTTTACTTTCTCGAGCTTCTTGTATGCTACTTTCTCCATATCAAACCCAAGTCTATCAGCCATATCGAGGCAATAAATAAACACGTCCGCCACTTCCGACTGTATCTCCTCGAACTTTTCTTTATTTTTCTTTATCTCGTCTACTGTTGGATTTGACCACTGGAAATGCTCTAGAAGCTCTGCTGCCTCTATCATTATTGATTTGGCCAAATCCGCAGGCGCGAGCTTATCCCACTTTCGCTCTTTCAAATACTTTTTAATATCCTTTTGAATCTTTAGCATGCTATTCATGTTCACTTTTTATTTTACCACCTAGTGTTCGAAGTTCTCTTAGAGCCATCTCAGCTTCTTCTTTGTTTGGAGCTTTACCATGCCATTCATATCGGCGTTCGAATTCTTTTACTCCTTTACCAGGGATTGTGTTAGCAATGATGGCCGATGGTCGATCGAACACAGCCCGCGCTTCACCTAAAGCATCCACAATGCTCTCAAAATTATGCCCATCAATAGACTGCACATGAAACCCAAACGCTCGAAGCTTATCGTCTAGTGGCTCAAGAGGCATTATATCTTCGGTATAACCATCTATCTGAATATTATTGCGATCTATTATTACCGTTAGGTTTTGAATCTTTTCTTTACCAGCGAGCATGAATGCTTCCCAGTTTTGACCTTCATCCAATTCTCCATCTCCCATAAAGCAATACACCTGCCTATCACTACTTCTACCTTCATCAATCCTAATAGCAAGAGCCATGCCAACAGCCTGAGACAACCCTGATCCAAGTGGCCCTGAACTAGTCTCAAGGAGTGGTAAGAATTCACGATGAGGATGCCCCTGAAGCCTTGAGCCAAACTTTCTAAGTGTGTTCAACTCTTCTACCTTAAAGTATCCAACATGAGCCAAGGTAGCATAATACACGGGACATATATGCCCATTAGAAAGCACCACTAGGTCTCTCTCATTCCATGATGGGTTACTAGGATCATGTCTTAAAACATGAAAGAAAAGTGTGGTGAAAATATCAGCCATACCAAGCGGTCCTGCTGTGTGTCCGCTCTTGGCTTGAAGTAGCATCTCGATTATAGATTGCCGTATGAGATTTGCTTTCTCTTCAAGTAATTTTATTTTTTCTCCTGTAAGTGATTGCATGAATCCATTATAACAAATTCTTCAACTCTCGAACTGTTTCTATTGGATTTTGACTATTTAGAAGGAATGATCCGACCACTATCTTCGTCGCTCCAGCATCGATTACAAGTGATGCCGTGTCCAGATTCATACCCCCATCAACAGCAACCGGCATGTGAGGTAGCTCTTCGTGAATAAACTTAATCCGGTCTACCACTCTCGAATCAAACGCCTGACCCTGAAATCCAATTTTGGAAATACCCATAAACTGCACGAAGTCAGCGAAAGGCAGGAATTCTCTTATCAAACTTTCTTCTGCGTCATTTTGGAAAGCAATGCCAACAGATACCAACCCATCAGTGCGCAACTGATCAAGCAAGAGTTGGTCATTATCCAAATTGATTGATTCGGCATGGAGTACTATTCTGGTTGCTCCTGCCTTTATCAAATCAGGCACAAACGAGAACGGATCTTCAATCATTAAATCAAACTCAAATTCAAAGTCCTCCCAAAATGGCATGCCCCTCTCCTCTCTTACTATCGCTTCGAAGTTCTCATCATGCTTTGCTAAAGGCCATGATGCGATTCCTGCAAACTTACCATCAGTAATATCAATCTGGACCACTGGTGCCACTCCCTTTAGAAACTCCAGTTTCTCTTCTAATTCTTTAAAATTCTTTGGCAATATTGCCGGTACTACTTCAAGCATGTTATTTGATTATTATCTCGTCAATTTCTTTGATTCTCCTTACATGGCGCTCTTCGTTTGAGAAAGGAGTGTTGAGCCATAGCTTAACAGCGGAAAGTGCCTCATCGTTAGTAACAAACCTCGATCCAAGTGAGAGGACGTTAGCATCATTATGCTCTCTTGATAGCTTGATTATCTCACTATCACCCCCATAAAACACGACCGCTCTCACATGTGGAAATCTATTAGCAACTATCGCCTCGCCTTGGCCTGATCCTCCGATTATTATTCCCTTACAAGCTGTATCCTTACTTACTTCCTCCGCTGCGTCCTCAATATAATTTGGATAATCATCATCAGGGTTATAAGCGAGCGGTCCTTTATCTATAACATCAAAGCCACTTTTAGAAAGCTCATCATAAAGTACTTTCTTCAATTCAAAACCAGCGTGATCTGAAGCAAGAAATATCTTCATGTTAGACATATCGAGGAGTCTCTGCGCTCTTACTAGAAGCAACGGGGGTCTTACCAGCTCTGATAGTATGCATCACGAGAGCATGAGTATATCCAATCTCATTATCATACCAAGCACATACTTTAACTAAATTACCATCAACAACTCTAGTCAGACCTAGATCAGCAATAGAAGCAAATGGGCATCCAACAATATCAGAAGATACTAGAGGATCCTTGGTAATAGCGAACACGTCCTTCCATTTCTCTTCTTTTGATGCACTTTCGAGTATTGAATTTATTTCTTCTACTGTTGTTGGTCGCTTGGATATAAACACAATATCCGATATAGAACCCGCAACAACCGGCACCCTAAACGATATACCATCAAACTTCTTAGTAAGTTGTGGCAGGGCTTTGGTTACTGCAATGGCAGCACCAGTTGAAGTCGGTACTATGTTTTGAGCCGCCGCTCTTCCTTCCTTCCAATCTTTCTTACTTGGAGCATCAACAATTGACTGGCTTGCGGTATAGGCATGGACAGTAGAAAGTAGCGCCTTCTCTATGCCAATCTTCTCATCAAGTATAGACATAACAGGACTGGTAGCATTGGTTGTGCAGGATGCATTAGAAGTTATTGGGCAAGTTTCGAACTGATGCTCATTTATACCAAGAAGAATAGTTGGTGTAGGGACTGAACCCGCCTCGTCTTTAGCAGGAGCAGAAATAACCACTCTCTTCGCTCCAGCAGTTATATGAGGTAAGGCTTTAGTATAACTAGTAAAGAAACCAGTAGACTCTACCACCACATCAATCCCCAAAGCCTTCCATGGCAAGTTAGCAGGATCTTTCTCAGAAAAGAACTGCACCTTCTTACCACCAATAGTTATAGACTTCTTATCCTCTGCCACCTCAACAGCAAATCCGTATTTACCATAAGCACTGTCATATTTGATGAGGTAAGCAATGTTATCAATATCACCAAGATCATTAATAGCAACAATTTCTAATTCTTCAAACTGTTCAGCAACCTTATAGAAGGCTCTACCGATACGCCCTGCTCCATTGATTGCTACTTTTATTTTTTGCATGAAATAATTATATCAAAGAAATCAAAGTTTCTTTAATTACCTGTGGAGAATATGATCCTCCCGTTGCCTTCATGGCTTTCCCCACAAGAGAGTTGAGGACCATCTCCTTTCCTGATTTATAATCAGCAACGATACTTTGGTTTTCGGCTATTATAGCCTCCAAAGTTTTCTTCAAGGCTTCAGGGTCATTCTTCAAAATCCAATTATGTGCATCAGCTATAGCTTCAGGGTCTCCTCCTTCTTTAAATATGATTGCTAAAGTATCTTTGGCCCCTCGGCTAGAGAGTTTACCTTCTCTTATCATTCCAATCAATTTACCAAAAGCACTAGGGAAAATTTTGCCTATAACAAATTTTTCATCAAAATTTGTTCGGCCGACCAATCCTTTGGATTGGTTTAGGCCCACATCCTCTGTACTAGATGCTTTCATAAGCCCTGCTAAGTCAGAGATGATGTAGTTTGCAGCAGTTTTGACTGATTCTAAATCACGACTAAAGCTTTCGATGGAGTGCTCGAAGAATGATGAAAGGAGTGGATTACCAACAAAGAATTCTATATCATCAGTTTTAATACCGTAATCAGAAGCATAACGAAGACGCTTTGATTCTGGCAATTCTGGCATTTCCTTTTCTAACAAATCTCTATCAAACTCAGGCACCTTGGATACATAAATCTTTGGAATATCTGGTTCTGGGAAATATCGATAATCATGACTGTCCTCCTTCTGTCGCTGTGAGAAAGTCTTGCCGGTATTTTCATCAAATCCCCTAGTCTCTTGCACAATAGTTCCCCCACTTTCAAGGACTCCTATATGGCGTTCCACTTCGTAAGCTACCGCTCTCTCAACAGACTTAAATGAATTTAAGTTTTTTACCTCTACTTTTGTGCCTAAAACAGGTTTACCTGTTCGGCCGACCAATCCTTCGGATTGGTTTAGGTCAAATTTATTCTTATCTTTGGATACCGAAATATTGGCCTCCACCCTCATCTCACCCTTCTCCATATTGGCATCACTAGCACCAAGATAACGTAAAATAAGCTGAAGCTCCTTTGCGAAATTCGCAGCCTCTTCACCAGAGTGAATCACAGGCTCCGTCACAAGCTCCATAAGCGGTAGAGAAGAACGGTTATAATCAACAAGACTAACAGCCTCCATATCATGGCTACTTTTAGCAGTATCCTCCTCGAGATGAATTCTAGTTAGAGCCACCTTTGATTCACCATCTTTGGTTTTTACCTTTATTGAACCGCCAGTTACAAAAGGATACTTGTACTGACTAATCTGATAACCTTTCGGAATATCTGGATAAAAATAATTCTTGCGATCAAACTCAGTAAAGTCTGCTAATTGACCATTCACTGCGAGCCCAACCTTGAGCACGTGTTTGATTGCCTCCTTGTTTGGTACTGGTAATGTTCCAGGGTGCCCCATACATATAGGACATACGTTCACATTAGGATTCTCTTCATCAGGGTTATTGGCGCAGGCGCAAAACATCTTGCTTTTTGTTTTAAGCTCAGCATGAATCTCCAAACCAATTGTAGTTATATAATCATTCATATTCCTATGCTATCACAATTAATCAATCAGAGAACTATTACTTATAATTTGTAGTCAAAAATGATGACAGGTGCTTTAGAGCATCTAAATCATAAATAGAGACTACTTCAACTTTCTTTCCATTCCAAATACCGTTCTTTGAGGTCATGTTCTTAATCTTTGATTGCAAATCATCTGGATTGATAACATCAGACTTAGTAATCAAAATTATCTCCTCCTTATCCTTTAATTCATTATCAAACTTCTCTAACTCATTGCGCACTGTTTGATACACTTCCTTAAAATCTTCATTCTCAGCTGATACAGCGTGGAGTAAAACCTTTGTTCTCTTCACATGTCTCAAGAACTTATCACCAAGACCTTTCCCTTCCGCCGCTCCTTCAATGAGCCCTGGGATATCAGCAATAATAAGCCCGAATAGATCTCCAAGATTTGGCTCTATGGTAGTGAAGGCATAAGCACCAACTTTGGCACGTGCATGCGTAAGAGCATTAAGAAGCGAACTCTTACCAGCATTCGGTAGACCAATGAGACCAATATCTGCTACCAACCTAAGCTCGATTTGAAATTCAGCTTCTTCCCCGACTTGACCAGGTGTTGATTCGTCAGGCGACCTATTAACAGAACTCTTGAAAGCTTCATTACCAATACCTCCTCGTCCGCCTTTAAGAATCATAAATTGATCCTCTTTTTTATCCAAAGAAAATTCCTCTCCAGTATCTAAATTACGAACAATACTCCCAACAGGTAAATCAATAAATAGATCTTCTCCATTCTTGCCATGCATGCTATCCCGAAATCCAGGAGCACCGTCTTCTGCTATAAACTTTTTCTTAGATTTATACCTCTGAAGTAGATAAAGGTCTCCAACCGCTCGCACATAAACATCACCACCGTTTCCACCGTTTCCACCTGAAGGACCAGAAAATTCCTTACTCTTCTCATGGAGCCACCTAACCACTCCATCTCCACCCTTTCCTGCGCGGGCATATATAGTTAATTCATCAACAAAAGCCATGATGGCATCATAGCATGGAATCACCCATCCTTAAAGAATCAACAAAATAATGATTAAAATGGAAAGGGTAAAATAAATCCATCACCAAAGGCACTTTTCGCAGGTGCGAAAAGTGCCTTCATTTAGGTTCTTTATACGGCTTTGCAAGTTTAAAGGTCTTAACCCTATCTTTCAGACCCACACTTTTCATGTAGCTCAAAAACTCTTTTGGTAGCGGAGATGGTCCTACCCAGACGCTTTGCTGAACCATTACATAGCCAAATTCCTTCAATTGCTTTCGCAACCAGTTTCGGTGAGCATTCTTTTCTACAGGAACATCAAACATCAGTAAGAGATTTTTTGGAGATCTGTCAGAAAATGGACTTTCAAAATTCTCAAATGATAATCTGAGCTCAACATACTTCCTTCCCTCATCTGTTATGTACCAACCCTTACTATCATTCCCAATATAATGCTTTCTCTTTAACCTAGAAAGAGACGATTTTATTGATAGAGTATTTGCGTCCTTAAATATTGGTATACCAAATATATTTACTCTAAATCCTTTGTAGTACAAAGACGAGTTCCATAATTCCTTCAAAATATCAGAAGCAATGGACATTGCATATATTATAAATAAAAAATACAGAAAACACCAAAGGCACTTTGCGCACCTGCGAAAAGTGCCTTTGGTGTTTTATTACTTTAGGCGTTTAAAACTTTTTTGGCAATAGTTATAGCAGATTCAAATCCCTGTACCACAACAAGAAACCCAGCATTGTGACAGAACAATGCTCCTTTCACTCCTGTTGCTACCTCTAAATCACTGTCTCTCTTACCTGCCCAATCTTTTGGGAAACTTTTCCTTGATTCAAAAGAATTCTTGGATACTGGCACTGACTTAATAGCCCACTTATCCAGACTCAAATCAGTCGGATAAACAACAAACAAAGGTTCATTATGCGCCATCACAGCATCCTGCCAAGGATAAAAGTTATTCAAAAC
>CAZCQK010000013.1:0-8119 GCA_964500855.1 uncultured Candidatus Saccharibacteria bacterium | reverse complement strand
TTAGCATCAAGTGAGCATACTAGAGCGTCTTCTATTTGCTTAGCAACAAAAAAGTCTCCACCACACACCAAAGCTCCGTACTCCTTCCACACTAACCCAAACGAAGCATACGGTATACCGTTTGGCCTTACACCGGCTCCACCGCTTTGATGGTGATCAAATCTCAACTCTACAGGATTATACACATCTCCAACATCAATTACAGCGTCAGCAGATTCTATTTCTACCTTATCTCTTGAACGCACAATTTTCCACTTCTCTTCGCTATGAGCCAGAAGGAACGTCGCCACAGCAAACACATCATCAGCATGAAAAGTACTATTATGAGTTAGGAGTGTTTTCATTAGTCTATTTTAAGCAGTCTTCCTCTTTCTTTAACATTAGCAAACATCCGGTAGAAGTACACGAGCATAAATGCCACATATACGAGAGCCAACGCTATACCCTTCCATAATAAATCTGAAGGTAAAATACCCGAGGTTATAACAGATCTCATGCCTTCAAATACATAAGTAGATGGGAAGCACCATGATATCCACTGCACTGATAGGGGTAATGCAGAGACAGGATAAAATACCGCTCCAAATGGTTGGATTAGAAATATAAGAGCGAAAGCAAATATCTGCGCCGAAGTACCAAATCTCAAAATAAGGGCCATAATAAATAACGCAACAGAAAACGCAAACAGAAGCAAAACAGCAAGAAATGGTATTAGATTTAGACCAAAGCTAAATATAGTGAAGTGGTATGCCAAAACACTAATAGTAGTAAGTACAAAAAGCACAATACACATCCTAATCAAAGCAATCACAACTGTGGCAGATAAAAATTCGCTAATGGTAAGAGGCGTGACGAATATGTTAAGAAAATTCTTCTCCCACACTTCCTCCAAGAAAGTAATCGATACAGCATTCTGAAACCTGTTGAGAAGTTCCCAAAATATTATGGCACCAAGAAGTATAGATACTACGTTTACAGAATTAGAATTTATCTTCTCTAAGTATGTAGTAAGGAATCCCCAGGTAAGTATCGAAACAACTGGCCAAAAGAAAATATCCATAAGCCTTGGGAAGCTTCTCTTAAACAGATACATATGACGTATCACAAGTGCATTAATCCTCCTGAAACTCATTTTTATTTCTTAGTTCATAAACATCAGACTTCTCCTCCTCACTCTCCTTAGCAATATCCAAGAAAACATCATTTAGGTCACTGTGCCCGTACTTTAGCACCAATTCACTTGGAGTACCTCGATCACGAATCTTGCCTTTACTTATAAACACCACGTCATCACAAAGCTCTTCAATCTCCTCCATATTATGTGACGTATATAGTATCGAAACATTCTTTTCTTGCTGGACTCGCTTCAACACCTTCCTGGTCTTATCTGCTATGTACGGATCAAGTGATGCGGTAGCCTCATCAAGGAGTAGTAGCTCAGGATCATTAAGGAAAGCTTTGGTCAGATTAACTCTTGTTAACTGGCCAGTTGATAATGATGAGGTCATCTTATTTAGCAAATGCCTGATCTCAAAGTAATCAGCAAGCTCCTCTATCTTAGCCTCAACATCCTTAACACCATAAAGCCTAGCGAAGGTTCGTAAATTCTCTATTACCTTAAGTCCGTTTGGTAGTGCAACATAAGGTGATGAGAAATTTACTTTGGAAAGTATCTCCTCTCTATGATGCTTCATATCTAGTCCAAAAATAGAAATGGTACCCGAAGTCGGAGTGATGAGATCCAAAATCATTTGAATGGTAGTAGTCTTACCGGCTCCATTAGGTCCAAGAAGTCCTGTTATTTTACCTTTTGCTATATCTAAATTAAGGTTGTCTACAGCAACATACTGATCAAACTTCTTAACAAGGTTTTTTGTTTCTATAACATTCATGATTACCTTGCTACACCATCTCGCACAATCACACTTCTATAAATATCAAACAAAGCAAACAAGAAAGATAGAGCAATAGGTCCAATCAAAAATCCTATAGGTCCAAAGTATCCGATTCCTCCCAAAGCAGAAAGCAACACCAAAAGAGGATGAATCTTGATACCCTTACCTATAAGTCTAGGAGCAAGTGTGTTATCTATAACATTCACTGCTATCATACCCCACAGAGCAAGTCCAATAGAAGCTCCTACATGATTGATGAATAACAAGTAAGCAACTCCAGGCACAATGACTAGTGCAGTACCCACAACAGGGACTAGCGCCGCAACGACCGTGATACCTCCCCATAAGAGAGCTGAAGGTATACCAAACACAAAGAACCCGAGTCCTGTAACAAACCCCTGAACAACAGCAACCACCATAGAACCCTTAACAACCGACACGATAGCTAAACGTAGCTTTGTAAATATCTCTTCATCCTGACTCTTAGGGAAAGGACTTATTTCTATTATTTTCTTGGTCATCATTTCTCCGTCCTTTAAGAAATAAAATAGAGAGAACAAGAAAATAAGTGAGTTAAAGAAAAACTTGGATAGTCCAGAGAATATGTCTCCGAAATGATCTCTAATCCATGCCAAGAACTGAAATACATAAGTCTCAGTCTCGGCCACATCAAACACAGGCCAGTGCACTCCAATCGGCGATAGACTTATTATTAGATTGTTTATAGCATTAGTAACATTAGAAAGAATTCCTCCACCATTTTGCATCGCTCCGAAGGCTAGTCCATAAAAATTCTTCACTTCGTCAGAAAGCTGAATGCCATAAAGTACGAGAGGCATAAGCACGATAACAAACACAATGAAAAGTGTGGTAAGAGAGGCTAACACCTGATGCTTTGGAATAGATTTTTGGACTCTCTTATGGAGAGGATTAAACACAACAGCAAATACTGCAGCAATGATTATGGCGTATAAATACGGCTCAAAGACCTTATACATAACATATAAAGCCACTCCCAATAAGAAAAAGTAAAGATATACCTCCAATTTACGTTCTTGCATGCCTAAATACTACCCCAAATCCATAAAGCAATCAATTGATAGGTAGACTAGTGCACCGTATCAATATTGAAACTTTTTTTATGTAACAACGTATATTAAAATAACAACATGAACACAAGAAGAACAATCAGTATTTTGGTAACATTATTTGTAATTTTAGGAGTTTTCGCTGTTGCTATAAGTAACAAGCCAACCACCGACACTACTAAAGTTGCGGACCAATCAGGAGTAACCAACCCTAACCAACCCACTGATACACAAGGTACAGTATCAAACAGTGTGCCCTACAAATACCGTAATGGAGAAGATGAGGGAGAAGGTGGCGAAGATGATTATCCAGTCAAAGCACAAGTAACACCTCCAATAGACACTACCAAGCAGACTGTTAGCTCATACAAGGATGGCACCTACAGCGCAACCGGTAACTATGATTCTCCGGGAGGACCAGACAGTCTCAAAGTGACACTCACAATAAAGTCAGGTGTAGTAACATCATCTTCAGTGGTAATGTATCCAGGAGATAGAAGGTCAGCAAAGTACATGCAGATGTTTGAAAGCGGATACCAAGCACAGGTAGTAGGTAAGAATCTTGGTAGTATATATCTAAGTTATGTTTCTGGATCATCACTTACTCCTATTGGGTTTAATGATGCTCTAAATAAAATAAAGTCTCAAGCAAAAGCCTAATGGCAGTCCAAAGAATAGAATTCGAAGCCATAGGTACACTGTGGAATATAGACTTATATGATTTAGATAATCAAGATATTCTAAAGATATCTAATCTAATAAAAGCTCGAATAGAATTATTCGATAAGACTTACTCTAGGTTTCGTCCTGACTCGTTGATATCAGAAATGGGTAAGATATCTGGCACATACCGCTTGCCAGAAGACGCCAAGGAAATGATAGATCTCTACAGGCGGATGTTTGATGCTACTTCTGGCAAGGTGACTCCACTCATCGGGCAAGTACTAGTTGATGCTGGCTATGACGCAAACTACTCTCTCACTCCAAAGCCCAAAATCAGTCCAGCTAAATTATGGAGTGAGGTAATCGAATACAACTTCCCCAACATAACACTCAAAGAACCAGCGGTGCTTGATTTTGGTGCTATTGGAAAGGGCTACCTTATAGACATAATTTCTAATTTACTATCTCAAAACGGCATATTAAATCATGTGGTAGAAGCAGGAGGTGACATGATAAGCAAATCAACAAACTCAACTCAGATTCAAGTAGCATTAGAAGACCCAGACAATACGGAGAATGCGATAGGTATAGCAGAAATATGCAACGAGGCTTTAGCAGGGTCAGCTACCAACCGCAGAAAGTGGCACGGATTTCATCACATAATTGATCCAGAAATAGTAAAATCTCCAAATCATATAAAAGCAGTGTGGGTAGTAGCTAAGACCACAACACTTGCCGATGCTCTATCCACCGCGCTTTTCTTTACCAAAGCAGAAAAGTTAAAACAACTATTTGATTTTGAATATTTAATACTGTGGCAGGATAAAAGCGCCAGCAAATCACAAGGCTTCAAAGGCAACTTGTTTACAAATTAAACGTATAAGAGAGTATAATATACACATATGGAAAAACTAAAAACATTCTCCCCCTTTATTCTTAGAGTAGGTATCTCATTAGTATTTTTGTGGTTTGGTAGTAATCAAATAATGGATCCAAAGACTTGGGCAGGCTTCGTGCCTGACTCAGTTGTGAGCATGTCACACCTAGACGTAAACACACTCGTCTACCTAAACGGCATCTTTGAGATAACTCTAGGTAGCGCATTACTATTAGGTTTCTTTACCAGATTATCCGCACTTCTTCTCGCTCTCCACATAATAGACATCACCTACATTGTAGGCTTTGATGCTACTGGGGTGCGTGATTTCGGCCTTTCTATTGCTACTCTTGCGGTATTTCTAAATGGTATGGATACGATATCCCTAGACTACTGGACCAAGAGACAGTCCTAGAATTATTTACTTAGATTGCTTTGATGCTCTGGAGTGTTTAACTCTCCGCATTTCTTGAACTTCTTACCACTTCCACAAGGACATGGGTCATTTCTACCTACCTTTGAAGTATTGATTGGGTTATCCCCTACCTTACTTACCTCCTTTGGAGCAAGTACATCTTCGTGAAATTCGACCACATCAGTTGGAGTATCTGATTTCATATTTGATACTACCTGTGCAATTGTATCCTTTACTGATTCAGCTATCGCAATCTCCATTTCTTTAAATAGTCTTAGACCATCTTTCTTATACTCAACTAGTGGATCCCTCTGTCCATAGGCTCTTAGGTTTACACTTCCTCGTAGATAATCCATCATCTCTAAATGATCCATCCAGTAAGTATCTATAGTCTGAAGTATGAGTGAGCGAGATCCTGATACGAACGCAGATACACCTATCTCTTCTTTACGCATTGAGACCGCACGCTCCACCAATTCATCACCCCCTACCATTTCACTAACCATATCAAGGACTTCTTGTTCACTGCCGAGCAACACCTTTCTTCTCCTTTCGTAAATTATTTTACGCTGATAGTTCAAAACATCATCAAACTCCAAAGTATGCTTTCTAGAATCAAAATGAAATCCTTCTATTCTTGTTTGAGCCGTCTCAAGTGATTTGGTGATTAACCTATTTTCGATTGGTTCATCCTCAGGGATATTAAATCTCTTCATCAAATTCTTTATCATGTCTGACGCAAATACCCTCATTAGATCATCCTCAAGTGAAACAAAGAATTGAGTCTCGCCCGGATCTCCTTGGCGTCCTGACCTTCCTCGAAGCTGATTATCGATTCTGCGAGCCTCATGCCTTTCTGTACCCAAAACAAACAGACCTCCAATTTTCTTAACCTCTTCCTCCTTATCCTTATCAAAGGGTACTCCGCCGAGCTTAATATCCACACCTCGTCCCGCCATGTTGGTTGCGATTGTTACCGCACCCTTTCTACCGGCAGAAGCCACTATCTCTCCTTCTCTTTCGTGGTTTTTGGCATTAAGCACTTCGTGTGGCACACCTTCTCTTTTCAAATAAGAAGAAAGGAGCTCGTTCTTTTCTATTGACACCGTACCAATCAATACTGGCTGTCCTTTCTCATATAGTTCCTTTACTTTCTTCGCTATTGCTTTAAACTTGCCGGTCTCAGTCTGAAAGATTAGGTCATTTCTATCAATTCTTAAAACCTTTCTGTGAGTTGGTATCACAATAGTCTCCAGTCGATAGACTTTATTAAACTCCTCAGCAGATGTATCAGCGGTACCTGTCATACCAGCAAGCTTCTTATACAGTCTAAAATAATTCTGGAAAGTTATAGACGCATAAGTCCTAGACTCTTCGTTTATTGGTACCCCTTCTTTAGCTTCAACCGCTTGATGAAGTCCCTCAGACCATCTTCTTCCTGGTTGCATCCTTCCTGTGAATTCATCCACGATAATAACTTCACCTTCGCGCACCACATATTCTTTATCCTTTCTGAAGAGAGCCTTGGCTCTTACTGCCGTCTCTAGATGATGAACGTATTTTATACCCTTATCGGTATAGATATTATCAACACCAAGAATTCTTTCGGCATGCTCTATACCCGCATCAGTAAGCGCAATAGAACGATGCTTCTCATCAACGGTATAATCAGTCTCCAAAGTAAGCTTAGAAGCTATATCAGCAAACAGGCTGTAGAGATTTTCTCTCCTATCTGATGGTGCAGATATAATAAGTGGAGTTCTCGCTTCATCAATCAAAATAGAGTCAACTTCATCAACAATAGCGAAGTTATATTCTCTTTGACGTAAATCAACTTCTCTATAAGAAATGTTATCTCTCAAGTAATCAAAGCCGAATTCGTTGTTGGTACCATAAGTAATATCGCATGCATAAGCATCTCTTCTAGATACAGGTCGCAAGAACTCGTGCACAACCTTAAAAGATGCTACCTCATCCCTATCCTTATCCAATTCGGTATGAGTTGGATCATAAACAAACGATGCATCATGATTGATAACACCCGTCGTGAGACCAAGAAAAGCATATATCTGACCCATCCATACCGCATCTCTTCTAGAAAGATAATCATTAACAGTAACGAGATGCGCCCCCTTACCTTCTAAAGCATTTAGATAAAGTGGTAAAGTAGCAACCAAAGTCTTACCCTCTCCAGTCCTCATCTCAGCAATCTTACCCTGATGGAGCATAATTCCACCTATGAGCTGAACATCAAAGTGTCTTAGTCCCAAAGTCCTCTTACTCGCCTCTCTAAGCACTGCGAAAGCTTCGGGCAGAATATCATCCAAGGTCTCGTTATTTGAAAGTCTAGATTTAAATTCTGCTGTTTTATTTTTCAAGGCCTCATCAGAAAGACTAGAAATACCAGCCTCCAGAGCATTTATGGCCTCGACGGTCTTAGCAACCTTACTTATTGACCTTTCGCTTACGTTACCGAAAATTGACTTAATTAATGACATAGGCACCAAGTGTAGCATAAAATCAAGAAAAAATTGAGCATCAAAAAAGCCCCTCCTTAGAGGGGCTTTAGACTATCGTCTAGCCTTCTTAGCAGCCTTCTTCTTTGCAGGCTTCTTTGTAGCCTTCTTTGCTTTTTTTGCAGCCATTTTATTTTTGCTTCGCGCTTTTCTAATTGCGAATGAGAGTGAAAAGAACGAAACTTAATTTACTCTTTTAAAGTCGCATCTCAATATTGTCTGCGACCACGGACAACATCAAGCGTTGACATAATTATCTAACAAACAAAAATTCTTACAATACTTTTTTCAAAAAAATTGTGGATAACTTTTTATTTTTATTTTTTTATTATTACAACTTCTTCTTCTAAATTTATTTTTATTTTTTCTTTTACAATATTTTTTATTTTTGTAACAAAATTTTTTATTTCTTTTGATGAAGCATTGCCATAATTCACCACAACAAGCGATTGATTTTTAAACAATCCAACATTTCCTTCTCTGTATCCCCGGAGTCCACATATTTTATCTAGAACAAATGCTGTTGAAATCTTTTTGTGATTAAAATCAACATCAAATATAGGTAGATCAGGATATTCAATCTTTAAATCATCGGCAATCTGAGTATCGCATATAATGTTTTTCCAAAATGACCCTGCTGTGCCATAAACACTTAAATCAGGAAA
>CAZCQK010000012.1:10020-18563 GCA_964500855.1 uncultured Candidatus Saccharibacteria bacterium | reverse complement strand
CAATGGTCACGGATATTTTGCTCGTCAGTCACTCGCAAAATTCCTCGACCCCGCCTCGTCTGTTTTGACTACTGTCAAAACATGACTCCGGCTCGCACTGAAATGCAAAAAAGAGCCGAAGGGCTCTTTGTTTGCTTTCAGTGCGCCCAGTTGGAATCGAACCAACGACCCTCTGCTTAAAAGGCAGGTGCTCTACCGACTGAGCTATGGGCGCAAATGCGCGTTGAAATATAACCAAAAAAATCAAAATTGTCCAACAAAAAAGACCGCGATCGCTCGCGGTCTTCTCGAATGTCGCTGTCTCTGCCTTAGAATCCAAATAGATGCTTGAAGAAGTTACCTACTCCTCGAATGAATCCTGGATGATCATTTCCATTATTATCGTTGTTACCATTATCTACCTTTGGTACTCCTTGATCTATAACAGTAGTAGCCACAATGCTATTACCATTAACAGTACCCTGGACGACTACCCTGTCTGAAACAGCAACGCTTGATAGAGTAGAAGCACTTCCCTTTACCATCACCTTGGCATTGGTAGCGTCTACTGTATAAGTCTGGTTGCTTGCTGTAACCACTGTTACTGAATTACCACTTATTGCTGATACTTTACCAGCAACCACTGGCTCACCATTACCCATCATCATTTGAGTTGAGCTTGCTCGCTTATCGAGCCTGTCGCCTATTCTCTGCATTGCTTTACCATCAAATATCTTGGTAGCAACCACGTTACTTCCTGAGATAGTACCCTGAGCCATTACCTCATCGCCCACTGCGATACTTGATACTGTACTTGTAGCATTACCCTTCACAACCACAGCATTAGTAGCATCAATTGTGAAAGTCTGAGTAGAAGTAGCGTTCCTTCCAAGTCCTCGACTAGTGATAGTAATAGTATTACCACTTACCGCAGTAACTCTACCTACTACTGAAGGCTTAAGCATTGCTCTTGCTTCCATTCTCATAATACCCATCCGAGGACCCCTATCATTATTTGATCCTTCGTCAGCAGATACTGTGCTTGAGAATGTACCCAAAGCAACCACTAGTGCCAACACTGAAAATAAATACTTTTTTTGTAACATTTTAGTTTTTTATTTTATAACTTATCGCTTCCGTAACTGAAGACGGCGCAGAAGCACCATCCTTACACCTTGTTATACGCAAAGAGATCAATAATGGTGCACTAAATACTGAGAGCAAATCTCTCTAAAGAGACCTCGAAGTCACACTCTCCCCTATGAGCATCATGGTACATATCCACAAATCGATTCAAAGTCTGATCAAGTGCATCCTTCGGCCAATTACGAGCAAATCCCTTAGCCTTACCGAAAACAAATGGCTTGAGACCTGCCTCTTCTGCTGTACTTGCTATGTCTGCTAGCTTTATGCACTTTAATTGCCACCACAGGGTGCCGTGGATTTCCTCAGGAGCGCTACCATTTCGCAAGGCTTCAACTATCAAATACCAGAGCTTCTTCCTGTCCCTTGCTCCCAAAGCATCACTTAAAGCAAAAATATTAAATTCTTTTTTGACTTCCTTATTCTTTAGATTAAATTCCTCTATTTTCTCTGCATTCTTTTTTATTTTCTCAAGTACTGGTTTATTTAACTCTGCTTCTCCCCAGACTATGATGTTTTCACTTGCTTTCATCTGTGGCAGAAGTTTTAGCACATCATCAGATAAGTCCTTGTTAGATAATATATCAGAAAGTTTGGCCACAATCTTTTTCTCAAAGAGCCCTTGGGATGAAGATATCGCCTCAAGATCAGAGAGAGACATATTCTCTCCATTTAAAACGACGAAAGAAGCATCTGGCTTTTTCTTACGAAGGGCTTCGAAAGTAGCCTTGGTCTTCTTCTGTATCGCCTGCCTATCTGATCCAAAATAGAAATAAATCATTTTTGTAACTTAAAATCCTCTCTCCTTCTATCCATTAAAGCATTAAAATCCCCATCTTTCATCCTTAGGTCGTAAAGGTAGAGGTCACCTGTATCAATGTCATAAGAAAGATTTCTATCGACCAAGTCATCTATACCTAAAGGAGATAATATTTCTAAAATAATTTTCTTCTTTTCTTCAAAATTTTCCCACTCTCTAATACTACTCATCTTCAATTTAAGACCTGAGATATTTTTACTTATTAAATCATTCCACTTTGCCACATAATACCCAAAGCCATTTTTATCAAAATACCCACATTGATAATCAGCAAACTTAACCCAGGGTAAATCTTTTAACACCTCTTTTACATATTCCATCACCAGTATTTCTCTATATGAATTCTCCCCTATTCGATCAGCCTTAACAAAATATTCTTCATCAGAATGAGCTATATCGACTTTAATACAAAGCCTGCTTGTATTTAATCTGCCAGAACCATCAAAATCGAAATGAAATTCATCTTCATCTCTCAGTAAATGTTTCGGGTCATAAAAGCCATTTCTTACTGCTTTATAAATTTTACCAATAAGCCTTGGGTGTTTTTGTACCGTTTCTTTAAACTCATCTGAAAAAATAAAGCTCTTACCAGATTCGCTTTCTATTCCTGTAAACTCATGCTCGCCATTATCAAACTTAAATTTCTCCATTTTATTTTATATCTTTCATCTCTCCCCAGTTGCTACCTATTGAAGCATTGGCGATTATTGGTACTCCCATAGACTTTTCTTTGGGTAAGATGCTTTCCATTATATGCTTTATTCTCTTAGCGATTTCAAGCGCCTTATCTTCACTTATTTCATAGATAAGCTCATCATGAATCTGGAGAATGAGTCTAACATCGGAGCGCAAATTCTCTTTCTCAATAAGCTTATCCACTTCTATCATCGCAAGCTTCGCCAAGTCCGCTTGAGTACCTTGCATCGGCGCATTGATAGCCATGCGCTCCGCGGCTGCTCTTATGAATGGAAGCTTCGACTTAATACCTTCGAAGTATCTCCTTCTACCGAACAAAGTTGTAGTAAATCCCGTCCGCGAAGCCTCCTTCTTCACATCATCTAAATACGTAGCCAAGGTGCTAAAGGTATTGAAATAATCATCATAGAATTTCTGCGCCTCTTCTCTTGAAGTACCAAGGTTAGTACGGAGCGCATTTACCCCCATACCATAAAGTATCCCGAAGTTAATCACCTTGGCCTTACGTCTCATCTCCTTATCAACTTCTTGAAGTGGCACGCCAAACACCTGCGAAGCAACAGCTGAGTGCACGTCCTCTCCTTCTCTAAATATCGATATCAACTTTTGATCTCCTGATAGGATGGCTGCTATGCGAAGTTCTATTTGAGAATAATCCACCGCAACCAACTTATAATTTGAATCTGAGATAAAAGCATGTCTGATATTTCTACCTAACTCGGTTTTGATTGGGATATTTTGAACTCCTGGATCCTTAGAAGCCATTCTACCTGTTGCGGCACCAGTTTGGATGAAAGTCGGATGGAGTCTACCCTTATCATCTAGAAGAGTTGGTATCACATCGATATAAGTACCGAGTAACTTAGCGAGCTCCCTGTGCTCCATTATAAGTGGCACAATAGGATG
The DNA here is from genome assembly GCA_964500855.1 of uncultured Candidatus Saccharibacteria bacterium. Lineage (GTDB taxonomy): Bacteria > Patescibacteriota > Minisyncoccia > Phycocordibacterales > CAIRYW01 > JAQBQZ01. Next base: position 15,019 of record CAZCQK010000012.1, on the reverse strand, counting down.
GAGATCCCTCATCTTCTCAAGCTCGCTTTCTTTGGTGGACTTTGCTCCTCCACCTGTTTTCTTATGATTCTTCACCGATAGATTTAGCTCATCAAATAACACCTCACCTAATTGCTTTGGTGAATCAATATTAAATTCGCGACCAGCGTACTCGAAAATCTTTTTATCAAGCTTATCTAGATTCTTGTGATATTCGGAAGAAAGATTCTTTAGATACTTAGCATCTATGGCGATGCCCACTTCTTTCATTCGCTTAACTATTGGAATGAGTGGGAGCTCGATGTTCTCAAACACATACTCCAATTCTCTAGATTTGATTTTTTTCAAAATTTTACTCTTCGCTTCCTCCATATCACTAGACGGAGAGTAGGCCAAAACATCAGAAAGCTCAGGATTAGTGATTGAAGAATTGAGAAGCCATGTAGCAATCTTATACTTCTCCAGCTCCTCATCAGATATATCGGTCTCCTGATTAAGCTCGTCCTCTCTACTTGAAATAGTATTCTTCACACTTGAAGTACCTCCACCAAACAATACGTCTACCCTCGGTATAAGACTTCGGAATTCTAAATCGGAAAGAAGTAGCTTTGCATCCTTTATAACCACGCTCTGCCTCCAAGGAGATACTGGTAGCTTGAAATCGATAGGCGCATCACGGCGGATAGTAGCAAGCATTTTAGAAAACATCGCCTCCTCCTTGTTATCCTTGAGAAGGTCATAAATTCTATCCGTTATACCAATCTTTTTGAATTCAGACTTCTTACCATCTTCGATTCGCTTATACATCTCCTCAATAGTACCGAAAGTTTGGATCAAAGTAGTCGCAGTCTTCTCGCCTATACCCTTTATACCAATGATATTATCGGATGGATCGCCACGCAGTCCCTTATAGTCAGTTAGATTGTGCGGAGCAAAACCAAATCTCTCCACCACTTCCTTCTCACCATAAAGCACCGTATCCTTAACCCCCTTGCGAAGAGTGAAGACTTTGATGTGGTTATTGTCTATAAGTTGCATAGTATCCATGTCTCCAGATGCGATAATCACCTCGAGATCCTTCTTGGATTTTACCTTCTCTACTATGGTACCGAGCATGTCGTCCGCTTCGAACCCTTCGAGTGAATACATGGGTATTGAGAATGCCTTGAACACTTCACTCGCTCTCTTCAGCTGACTTATGAGCTCATCATCAGATTTCTTGCGCCCCGCCTTATAATCAGCGTAAGCTTCGTGACGATAAGTTGGTTTAGGCAAATCAAAACAGGCCACCACATAATCCGGATCAAATTCTTCAACAATCTTAAACAACATGAGACAGAGTCCATAGAGTGCCCCTGTTGGTTCGCCCTTACTAGAAGCAAAGTCAGGGAGAGCATGATATGCACGATGAATGATGGCGTGAGTATCTAGTAGTACCAATGTTTTGTGCTCTTTTGATTTAGGCATTTTTTGTGATTCTTGCTTTCCTTGTACTATCGTCTACGAATTCCAAAAATACTTCTAGCGCAGGATTATTGAAATGCACACCTCCCTGCTTAGGCCACTCAACAATAACTAATGCAGATGAATCACTGAGAGTATCTTTAATCTTTAGCGCTTCGAACTCTTCTGGTCTCTCGATGCGATAAGCGTCTATGTGCACCAACTTTTTGAAATCGCTACCACTAATATCATAGAACTTCTCAATCACAAACGTCGGACTTTGGATATCTTCTTTGATACCAAGCTTCGAAGCGATAAATTGAACTAGCGTGGTTTTACCAGAGCCAAGGTCTCCATGAAGTGATACCAAGGTAGCGCCATCCTCCTTCTTTAAAGCTAAAGCCAAGTTCAAAACATTATGCGCAAAAGCTTCTGTTGCTCCCAAATCCTTTAAGATAATTTCCATATATATACTGTATACCGAATACTTTATGCTGTATACTGCTATACATGACAGTTCAATTTGACGAAGAGAAACAAATACAGCATATCGATATCCTTCGCAAGAAAGAAGAAGAGGATTTGGCTCAAATCCTTTCTCATAAATACGGTGTTGATTATGCAGATCTCTCAGGCATAACAATCAACACAGATGCCCTAAGACTCATACCTGAAGAAGTAGCCCGCGCTAACCAAATGGCGGTATTCAAGATGACTGGTAAGCTCATATCAGTCGCAGTCCATTCTCCAAACAAGCCGGAATCCATGGCTGTAATCAAAGAGCTCGAAGATAAGGGCTTCAAAGTAACCATCTACATGGTATCTATGCAGAGCCTCGAGAAAGCTTGGGGTAGGTATAAGGACCTCTCCTTCGCTATGGCTACTCACGCCGGATCACTTGATATATCAAACGAAGAAATTCAAGAGATGATAGGTAAGGTTAAAAGCATAAATGACATCCACAACCTCATCGATGACACAATCAACATCAAACGAGTCTACCGTATATCAAAAATAATCGGCATCGTAATGGCAGGTTCCATCTCTCTTAATGCTTCTGATATCCACATCGAGCCAGAAGAAGACGCTACTAGACTTAGATATCGTCTAGATGGAGTACTCGTTGATATAGAGAGCTTTGATCATGATACATATGATCTCATGCTATCTCGACTTAAGCTCCTCTCAGGACTCAAGCTAAACATAAAAGAAAATTCTCAAGATGGAAGGTTTAGTGTGGTGGTTAGTGATAAGGAGATTGAGATTCGTACTTCTGTCCTCCCTGGAGCATACGGTGAATCCATCGTAATGCGTGTTCTAAATCCGGACACAATCTCTGCTCCACTTGAAGACCTAGGTATCCCACCAAAACTTATGAAAATATTCGAGCATGAGATGGCCAAGCCAAACGGCCTCATCCTAACCACAGGTCCAACAGGAAGCGGTAAGACCACTACCCTCTACGCATTCGTGAGGAAAGTCTACGAACCAGGGACTAAAGTAGTAACAATCGAAGACCCGATTGAGTATCACCTCAAGGGAATTGTTCAGACTCAAGTCGATAGCGCCAAGGGGTACACATTCGCCGCGGGACTCCGCTCAACACTGCGCCAAGACCCTGATGTTATCCTCGTTGGTGAGATCCGTGATTCAGAAACAGCAGAAATTGCTATCCACGCTGCCCTCACCGGTCACTTGGTATTCTCCACACTCCACACCAATAACGCAGCAGGTATATTCCCACGTCTAATAGACCTTGGTATCAATCCTAAGATTATGACTTCGGCTATTGGAGTGGGTATCGCTCAGCGTTTGATACGAAGAGTCTGCACAAGTTGCGCAGAGAAAGTTTCTATTCCAGAAAACATGAAGCAGACTATTTCTTTCCACGTAGCAAACATAAGAGCTAAAGGTGAGGACGTACTCCAAACAGATTCAATATTCAAGGCACATGTTGGTGGATGTGATAAGTGTAACGGTACTGGCTATAAGGGCCGAGTAGCACTTTATGAAGCAATACTCATCGATAAAGAAATCGAAGAAGTGGTCTTCGGTAATCCATCAGAGCGAGAAGTAGAAAAAGCCGCGCAACACCAAAACATCCTTCTCCTCGCTGAAGATGGAATTCAAAAAGTATTAAATGGAATATCAACAATAGAAGAGTTGGAGAGAGTAATAGATATCACTCCCCCAGTAGAATCCTACGTCAGCGAAGCAACAAATAAGCAAGCTTAACACTTTCCTAATCCAAAAAAGTGTTTGTTAATAACAAAATCTCATAGACCCCAAAAAGAAATATTTGGGAAGGTTGCAAACCAAGTTCAAAATGTATACTAGATACAGAGTTCGACGATATAAATCTCTGAGCGATACTTTTCGTACTAGCCAAAAAGTAAGGTATAGATTTAAGGATAGCCTCAGAAATAACGAGTAAACCAAGGCGTCCTCTAAGATATACCAAAAGACAAAAATTGTCCCATCGCTTAGAGATTTATCGCGTCGAAATATTTGGGTGGAGCACTAAAACGAACGTACTAATATGATAGCATACTCACATTTTATTGTCAATAGGCGATTGGCGCCCTTTATTTTTGCTTGATGTTAGAATATTTGGGTATGAGTGATACGGATAATATCAAAAAAGAAGGAGTCGAGGAGAAGGTTTTGGACCAAGCTCTTCGTCCTTCTATCTGGGATGAGTACGTTGGCCAAGAACCAATCAAAAAGAATCTCCACATCCTCCTCTCAGCAGCCAAGGAGCGCAATCACATACCTGAACATATTTTATTTTATGGACCACCAGGACTTGGTAAGACGACCTTAGCCCATCTCATAGCTAAGGAGACTGGTACTCAGATGAAAGTAACTTCTGGCCCGGCTATTGAGAAAGTAGGTGATCTAGCATCAATACTCACAAACCTCTCTGCGGGAGATATTTTGTTCATTGATGAGATTCATAGACTAAACAAAACAATCGAGGAAGTCCTCTACCCTGCCATGGAGTCCGGCGTGCTTGATATCATTATCGGTAAGGGTCCATCAGCTCGCACAATCCAACTAGAGCTTCCAGCATTCACTCTAATAGCAGCGACCACTCGCATCGCACTCATATCATCACCACTGCGGTCTAGATTTTCTGGTGGAGTTTTTCGACTTGAGTTCTATAACGAAGATGAAATAGCAAGAATCGTAGAGCGATCTAGCAAGATTCTCGGAGTAACAATAGAGCAAGAGGGTATGCGTGAGATAGCAAGACGCAGTCGCATGACCCCAAGAACAGCCAACTACCTACTGAAGCGCGCACGCGACTATGCTCAGTTCCACAAGCAAGACATAACAGGGGTTATGGTTAAAGAAGCACTAGAATTACTTGGTATAGATAGCGCGGGACTCGGAGAACAGGACAGGAAGATTCTCGAAACAATCATCAACAAATTTGGCGGAGGACCAGTTGGACTTTCCACAATCGCTGCGTCACTCTCCGAAGAAGAAGCCACAATCGAAGAGTTCAACGAGCCATACCTTCTCCAAATAGGCTTCATGGAACGCACTCCTCGGGGAAGAATAGCAACTGAGA
>CAZCQK010000012.1:7667-9920 GCA_964500855.1 uncultured Candidatus Saccharibacteria bacterium | reverse complement strand
CTTCTCCAAATAGGCTTCATGGAACGCACTCCTCGGGGAAGAATAGCAACTGAGAAGGCCTACAATCATCTCAAAATAAAATATCCAGATAAGGATTAGCTGTGGATAAATGTTGGACATCGGATGTCGAGCATTTAAACTAGAGACATGCGGATTATTTCAATCGACCCAGGATATGAGCGACTCGGCATAGCAATAATCGAGAAAGAAAAGACAGGTAAAGAAACCTATCTGTTTTCTGAATGTTTCAGAACATCCAAAGACGAACCTCATGCGAAACGTCTAGCTCTGATCCAAGAGGAGCTAAAGACCATAATAGAAACATGGAAACCAACAATCCTAGCGATTGAAACACTATTTCTAAACGCAAATCAAAAGACCGCCATGTTGGTCGCCGAATCACGCGGAGTAATACTAGCCACAGCTTCAGGCAGTGGATTAAAAGTATTTGAATATTCTCCACCCCAGATCAAGTCCGCGGTCTGTGGCGATGGTAAAGCAGATAAAAAATCCATAATCAAAATGGTACCGCTTCTAATCAAAGTACCGCCACAAGTTAAGATTGATGACGAGTTCGACGCTATCGCAATAGGACTAACATTCTTCGCAATCGAGAGGTTATGATATTGAAAAATAAGTATTTAATGGTAGAAGTTTTCCACATCTTGCATAAGATTATGGATTTGGTACAACATAAGCACTCCGCGTAGCGGAATTAAAAATAAAATTTTAAAAAATGCACGACGACGATTACCGAGACCCGTTTGCTGATAGGGATGACGAAAAGGATAAAGATGATGAAGAGGAAGAATTAGATGATTCATTCCTTGATGAAGAAGTAGATGGAGAGGAAGAAGAAATAGATGAGGACGAAGACGATGATGAAGATGAAATGCTTTGGGATAGCGACGAAGAAGAATAAAAGAAAGAGGAGCTCACGCTCCTCTTTTTGTTTATTGTTTGATTCTTACGAACCTGTGCTTACCTATGCGATAGACTCCGGTCTTTGCTCTCTCAAATATATCCAAGACCTTCTCTTCTTTGGGATCAATCATTGTTATAGCTCCCTCGCGCACAAGTCGGACGAAATCAGACTTGGATTTGATTATGCCGTCGTTTAAAAGTGCCTCGGAAAGTAAATAATCATTCGGTACTACAATAGTCGGCATATCATCTGGCACTTCGCGTTTTGAAAACACTGAGACGAAAGCTTTCTCCGCCTTCTCAGCTTCTCCTGCCCCATGGAACATCCCCACAATCTCTTTAGCAAGTTCCATCTTAAGCACTTTCGGATTCTCTTCGTTTGATAATCTCTCTCTGACTTCATCTACCTTAGCCATAGACACATCTGTTGCAATCAAGAAGTAGTCCGCAATAAGCTCATCTTTAAGAGACATAACCTTACCGTACATGTCAGATGGTTTATCATCTATGGCGATTATGTTACCCCAGCTTGATGACATCTTACGACCATCGGTACCGAGAAGCATTTTGAAAGTAATAACATTCTGCTCCGCCTGACCAAACTTTCTCTGCAACACTCTCCCTGCTTTTAGATTAAATAACTGATCAAATCCACCAAGCTCTATATCAGCCTTAACAGCAACAGAATCAAATCCCTGCATCAAAGGGTACATAAGCTCACGAAGTGATATCTCCTCTCCTCTCTCAAGCCTGTCACTGAAGTTACGTCTCTCTATCATCTGCTGAAGCGAAAACGTCTCGGCAAGATTGCAGACATCAGCAAAATTAAGTTTCTTCAACCACTTGCTATTGAAATAAAATTCAGCCTTTTTTAGATCTATGATTTTACCTACTTGTTGCTTGTAGGTTTTCATATTTCGCTTAACATCCTCGGGCGAAAGCATTGGTCGCTTTGACAACTTATCAGAAGCGTCACCAATCTGAGCAGTAAAGTCTCCCACAATGAACACAACCTTGTGTCCCATTTTCTGCAGATCTCTAAGCTTGCGCAAAACAACAGCTCTACCTATGTGAATATGAGGTGAAGTAGGATCTACTCCGAGTTTGATTCGAAGCTTTTTACCTGAAAGTAGCTTTGCTCTCAAATCATCAAGTACGAATATATCCTCCACTCCTCTACTTAGGAATTCATTAACCTTTCTTTCTAAATCTATATTGGATTTGACTTCGTTTGCTTTCATTGGTTTTATACATCCACTTTATCACGATTTGTAGTATCATTAAAGTCATTAAATTCCTTGAAAGGTTTTTTAAAACAACTTAATAAAG
>CAZCQK010000012.1:4536-7567 GCA_964500855.1 uncultured Candidatus Saccharibacteria bacterium | reverse complement strand
GACAGGACAGGTACAGTCCTCCTCTATGACATGGGCCAGAACATGCGTCGAACAGAAATACCTTTCGACCAGATTTCGCCTCTAATCAAGAATGCCACAATATCCATAGAAGATGCTGAGTTCTACTCGCATGGAGGTATCAAGATCTCATCAATTATAAGAGCGCTCTTTGCGGACATTGTATCCGGAGAGCTTTCTCAAGGTGGTTCTACTATTACTCAGCAGGTAGTCAAAAACTCTTTACTGTCTAGAGAAAAGACCATAACAAGAAAAATAAAAGAGGCTTTCCTTGCTATAAAACTAGATAAGTCTCTAACCAAAGACCAAATCTTGAACCTATACCTCAACGAAACATCATATGGAGGAACAATCTATGGAGTAGAAGAAGCTTCTCAAGCATTCTTCGGTAAGAGTGCTCATGATGTGGATATCGCTGAAGCAGCGTACATCGCAGCCATCCCCCAATCACCTACCCACTTCTCTCCTTTCGGTAAGTACAAGTCAGAATTAGATGCCAGACAGAAACTAGTCCTCCAAAAAATGAAGGAATACAAGTACATTACCGATGATGAATACCAAAAGGCTAAGGCAGAAAACGTAGTATTCAACAAACAATCAAACGGTGGTATCAAGGCTCCTCATTTCGTGATGTATATCAGAGATTACTTAAACGAGCACTATGCTGAAGACATGGCTTCAGGAGGACTAAAAGTAACAACTACCCTAGATTACTCACTAGAACAAAAAGCGGAAGAAATAGCTAAGAAGTATGGAGTAGAAAACGGCAAACTCTACCACGCAACAAACGCTGCGATAGTCACAATAGATGCATCAACTGGTCAGATACTTACCATGGTAGGTTCTAGAGATTACTTTGATGATGAAGTAGATGGTCAATATAACGTAGCCACAGCCTTAAGACAGCCTGGATCTTCTTTCAAGCCGTTTGTTTATGCGGCAGCAATAAACAAGGGTTACACCCCAGACACAATCATGTACGACGTGCCAACACAGTTCTCAACAAGTTGTGCGCCAAACAACTTCTCAAGTGAAGCTCCTTGCTACGCACCCCAAGATTATGATGGTAAGTGGCGCGGTCCAATGACACTAAGAAACGCTCTGGCTCAATCAATAAACGTTCCTGCTGTTGGACTTCTATATCTAGTTGGAATCAATGACGCAATAGACCTAGCAACCAAAATGGGAATATCGACTCTAAACGATCGGTCTCGTTATGGACTCTCCCTAGTCTTGGGTGGTGGAGAGGTAACACTTCTTGATATGACTAGCGCATATAGCGTATTCGCTTCCGAAGGAATAAAACACAAGGCGACAGGAATACTAAAAATAGAAGATAAGAAAGGTAACACACTAGAGGAGTATAAAGATCAAAGCGAAGAAGTACTGCCTCAAAACACAGCTCTCACAATCTCAAGCATGCTCTCAGATAACACCGCTAGAACCCCCGTATTCGGCGCTCATTCAAGTCTCTACTTCCCCGACCGCCAAGTAGCAGCAAAAACAGGAACAACAAACGATTATCGAGATACATGGGTAGTGGGTTACACACCACAAGTAGTGGTTGGAGCATGGATGGGAAACAATGATAACACTCCAATAGCAAGACAAGTTGCTGGATATATCGTGGCTCCAATGTGGCATGAATACATGAACACACTACTCTCAACACTTCCAAACACCCCATTTAATACTCCTAAAATAGCTGACCCATCAACCCTAAAACCAATCATGAGAGGAGTCTGGCAAGGAGATCCGCTACTAAACGGTATTCACTCAATACTCTATTACGTAAACAAAGATGATCCACTAGGACCGGCTCCAAAATACCCTGCCAATGATCCTCAATTCTCTCACTGGGAATACTCAGTTCAAGCTTGGCTATCCTCACAAGGAATCCAAACCACTGATTCAAGTCAAGGAAGCTCTGCACCAAACAATGGTCCAAGCACATTATCTGTTTCGTTCGTCACACCTGATCAAGGAAGCGTAATAAACAATGGATCTAGAGTCGCAATCAACCTTAAACTAAATTCAAACTATCCAATACTCAAAGCAGATTACTACTTGAACAACGTATTCTTTGGCACATCATCAAATTTTCCGTTTGGATATTTCTTCAACCTTGATGATAACCTGGGCACAATAGGTAACAACACTCTCAAAGTTACTGTGACTGATCAATCAGGAGCAAAGAGTAGCGCCACAGTTGATTTCATCAAAAAATAATCCCCAACTGGGGATTATTTTATTTCAAAAATATCAAACCCTGCTTCTTTTATTTTATTTAGAATCAAATCTCGATTCATAAATACCTCAGTTTTGAGGTAGCCATCAACTTTTAAAACCAAAGTATGCTTTTTTATCTCCAAATCACTTTCCTTAAAATCAAAACCAGCTTCCTTACTAAGGAGCTCTGCCAATCTCTCCCTCTCCTCTTTAGGATTCTTTATATGTTTAAATCTTTCTAAAAGCGAAGATAGATTATTTATCATCGATTCATAGACATCACCAAATAAGTAAATGAATTACTGTTTGATGGTGAAATAATCATTGGTTTTGATTGACCAGCAATCTTAAGTATCACACTCTCGCTCTCAATAGACTGGAGACAGTCGAGAATATATCTATGATTAAAAGGCATAGAGACTTCATCACCCTCAACACTTCCTTTAACTTGTTGCTTACTTTCTCCAACCTCACTGTTTTTGGTATGAAACTCAACCAACTTATCCTGAGGTTTAATATTTATAACAATCTGATTAAAACTATCAGAAAACAAACTTCCGAGTTTTAAAACTTGAGCCAGGTCTTGTTTCAAAATAGTTGCCTTAGTAACAAACTCTTTGGGTATAATCTGCCTATAATCAGGGAAGTTACCATCAATAACCCGAGAAGATAGGTGTATTCCTGAAGCAATAATTGAAAGTTGGTTTTGAGATATCGTTATATCCAAATCATAACTAGCCCCATCAAACACTCTCACTATCTCTAAAGCATTTTTAAACGGGAT
>CAZCQK010000012.1:0-4436 GCA_964500855.1 uncultured Candidatus Saccharibacteria bacterium | reverse complement strand
GATGCCTCACCTTGAGATGTAACCACTCTACAAAGCCCTCCATTCGTCTCACAGACGATATTCTTGCCTTGTGGTGCGTTTACTAAGAAAGCTTTCAAAAGTGCGCCAGAGAGCGCCACAGTGCCAGATTCAGATACCTTGGCTGGCACAGAGAGCTCTATACCAACATCCAAGTTAGTAGCCTTTATGGTCACCGAATCCTCAAGCGCATCTATAACAACCGAAGATAGAACAGGTAAAGAAACATGCTTACCTGAAATGTGCTCGGCTTGGGATATTGCCTCTAGCAACTTTTCCTTTATTACTTCTATCTTCATATATATAAAGAATTAATATAAATAATAATACCTTGTGTATAAGTGGATAACTACCCAAAACCCTTTTGTTTTCAATATTTATTAGGTTTTTTATCCCCACAACACCCTTTATAATCAGTTGAACATATCCACTTACTTTTCCACACCTTGCGACCACTGTGTATAACTTATCATATCTCCCCACAAAATCCCCACACTTAAACAACTATTTTCCACAGGTTTTCCACAAGTGCAACTAAAGCATTGCTCTAATCTTGTTGAGCTCCTGGGCAAGTTGGTTGTTGTTTTTGATGTCATTCTTTACCTTTTCACATGAGTGAATGACTGTTGTGTGGTCTCTACCTCCTAGTTTCTGGCCGATTGCTGGGTATGAGATGTTGTAATCCTCTCTTAGGATGTACATGGCTACCTGTCTTGGCTTTACTACCTCCTTCTTGCGGGTCTTGTCTGTGATACTGGTCTCTTCTATGTCATAAAACTGAGCAATAGCCTTCAAAACATCTTTAACAGATACTGATTTTGCTGGTCTAGCACTATCTTTTACTAAGTTTTTGAGCTCCCCTAACTCTAATGATCTACCTTTTAGATCCATTTGAACACTAATGTTGTTAACAACACCTTCAAGTTCGCGGATGTTGCCTTCTACTGTGGTTGCTAGATACTCAATAACATCTTCTGATAGGTCAGCATTGCGAGCGCGAGCCTTGGCCTTGATGATTGCTGATCTTGATTCGTAGTCAGGAGCAGGAATATCAACAATCATTCCAGAAACGAATCTAGACTTTAGTCGTTCCTCTAAGTCGGTTATGTAGTTTGGGTGTTGGTCAGAAGAAAATACAATCTGCTTGTTGTTATCATATAAGAAGTTGAATAGATGGAACAACTCCTCTTGGGTCCTCTCCTTCTTGGATAGGAATTGCACGTCATCCATTATAAACACGTCATATTTCTTATATTTATCCTTGAAAAGATTGACCTTTCCATCAAGCATCATTGAGGTGAACTCTTGTTGCCATTTATCAGATGTGATGTAGTAGACCTTTTTTTGAGGATCTTGAGACTTGATGTGGTTACCTATGGCTTGAATTAGGTGAGTCTTACCTCTACCTGTGTCTCCGTAGAAGAAAAGAGGGTTATAAGATACTGGTTTTTTGATAATAGCCTGAGCTGCTGCATGCGCTAGCTCATTAAAAGGTCCTATTATAAAGTTCTCGAAGGTGTATCTAGGGTTTAGGTTATCCTCTTTGTTGATATATAGATCTGCTAGAGGTAGCTCACCTCCCCCATCGAACCTTCTTTTGCGCTTCTCATCATCCTCGACGTTTTTCTTGGTGTCGCTTTTGACTATTACGTATTCTATCCCTCTTACACCCTCTGATGCGTCACGTAGAGCTTTGAATATCTGCTTGTGGTATTTGTTGGCGAACCATTCTTTAACGAAGGCGCTAGGCACTCCAATCGATACTACCCCATCGTCTATCTTAACGATGAAAGTATCCTTAAACCACATAACAAAGTTTGCTTTTGATAATTCAATCTCCATCTGAGAGAGAACTTTATTCCACAATGCTTCTTTGTTATCCATAGATTTGGTTGGTGGAAACATTATATCCCTATCCGGATTTCGTAGAACTTGCGACCTCGGGATAAGTATGTTGATAACATGTGGATAAGTTTTTTATCCAATAACAAATCAATATTATCCACCCTCTCCCCTCCCGCTTCCTATCAAACGTAAGATATTTTTGGGTATCAAACCCAAATAATCAGAAGGGTGTTGAATTATCAATAATATGTGATATTATCGGCACATGTCATTCACATACAATCCAAAGAAAAAGAAGCGCGCAAAGAGCCATGGTTTCTTGGTGCGAAGTAAGACTTCATATGGAAAGCGTGTAATCCAAAAGCGCCGACAGAAGGGTCGCAAGCGCCTAACAACCGTTTAAATCTATGTTTAAAAGGCGATTTCGCCTTAGCAGGGAGGAAATATCAGAGGTTTCAATGAGAGGGGTGTCATATCACACCCCTTATTTCTCTTTGAAGGTGTTAAATTCTCAAAAAAGCTTGGAAAATAAGGCCAAATTTGCCTTCGTTATAGGTAAAAAGGAAGAAAAGACAGCGGTTTTGAGAAATAAGGCTAAAAGAAGGCTCCGATCCGCAATGGTTGGTTACTTCCCCAACCTAAAACCATCCCTTTTCATCATTTTTATCAAAAAAACAGCAATAAATGCTGATTTCAAGCTTATTAAACAAGAATTAGGCACGTTGCTTCAGGAGAAAGGTTTCTTAATCAAATCAATTTAGATACAATAGGCTTATGTTCAACACATTTTTTTATGCGCCGCTTTATAACCTAATGGTATGGCTTATAGATATAATGCCTTATCACGATGCTGGACTTGCTCTAGTAGCCCTTACTCTTATTGTTAGCCTACTTCTATTCTCTATATCCAAAAAATCAATCAAGACCCAGCTAGCCTTGAAGGAAATAGAGCCTGAGTTGAAGCGAATCAACACAACAATCACAAACAAAGAGGAGCAGGCGAAGCAAACCATGGCACTCTACCGCAAGCATAAGGTGAACCCATTCTCTATGATACTTCTTGTTGTTATCCAGTTCCCTATCCTTATTGCACTTTATTACGTGTTTTATAAAGGATTCCCTGATATCCACACTGACGTGCTCTACTCATTCATTAGAGTCCCTGAGACCGTTAATATGATATTTTTAGGTCTTCTAGATATATCAAAGAAGAACGTGGTGCTCGCTGTTATTGCTGGTATTACTCAGTATATACAGGCTTCAATACTAACTTCATATAACAAACCACGAGAGCTCAAAGAAGGTGAAACAAGAAGCATGCAAGAGGAGTTTACTAACTCCATGCAGACTCAGATGAAATACTTCTTGCCTATCATGATTGGTTTTATTGGGATGAGCCTACCCGCTGCCCTACCTCTCTATTGGTCTGTTCGTAATATTTTCACTGCCTTTCAGGAAGTCTTCGTACGAGGCGGTCTCAAGAAATAAAGTTTCTGCTTTATTGACTATAACCAAAAGCCGGCTAATATGTTGGTATGGAAAAGGTGCGTGAAATCGTCAAATCTCTTATCGAAAAGCTTGCTGTGGAGCAGTTTGAGGTAGAAGTTGATTCTCAAAATGGTACTTGGAGGATTGCTATAAGTTCTCCTGATGAAAGGTCTCTAATTGGTCGTGAAAACGATAGGTTCTCTGCCCTATCACACCTACTGAAGCGGATTTTAGCAAAGGAACTTGGTGAGGAGGCTAAGATTGTTATTGATATCAACGGTGCTAAGGCTAAGGGCGAGGAGATGCTAAAGGCCAAGGCCATGCTCATCGCTTCGAGAGCTAGGGAGTTTCGTATGAATGTGGAGATGGATCCCATGTCATCATATGAGCGTATGCTCGTCCATTCTATTTTAGAGGGTCAGCCAAACATTAAGACCGAATCAATTGGTGAAGGTAGAAGTAGGAGGCTCGTGGTGAAGTTTGTGGAGTAATAACTCGACTTACTTTTTCACGCTAAGGTCTAATCCCCAGAGGGTTAGGTCTATTTTATTTATGAATGTTAGATACTTATCATCGCTTGATAGCATGATGTTCATCGCATCTATCGCTTGGCCCGACTCAATACTTAGATTGGATACCAAAGTAGTCTCACCTGATGCGATGTTTATTTTCCATAATTGATCATTGAAGGTTACTCTACCCTTATACCAATCATCTGGGTAAGTGGCGTTCGGTATTATAAGTGGTACAGCGCAGTATATGATTGAAGTATCTGTGTTTGACCAGACGCATTTCTCTGGCAGAGTAGATATTGGAAGCACTCGAGGATCTGTATCCCCTAATTTATAACTAAATAGTTTGATGGTGTTGGCTGGAGTGGCGCCTCCTATGAAGTCCTTCAGATTCTTGTTTGGAAGTATTGTGAGTCCCGCGATTCCGCCTATTATCTTTCTTATTTCGCCTGTTGTTAGATTAAGTGTATAAGCAAAGCCGTTTGCTACTCCCGAAGGCTTGGTTGATATTACAGCAGTGTTCTCTGTTGGGTAACTAATAAGCCATTCCTTGAGTGGATGAGTCAGTATAAC
>CAZCQK010000011.1:10083-18922 GCA_964500855.1 uncultured Candidatus Saccharibacteria bacterium | reverse complement strand
CTCTGAGACTCGAACCAGAAAAAGTAGGCAAACCGAAAGCCGAAGTCTATATTTAGAGCCATATTATTTAAAAAAGTTCGAGTAGTTAATTAACCAAAAGATTTATTTCATACCCAAAACAAAAGCCAGTAGCGTAAGCTACTGGTGGTGCGTTGATCTCAGTGGAGAAGAGGGGTATTGCCAAAAGTTCATGTGCTGCGTACCGCACGATGGCTTTCGGGTAGCAAGAGCACCCTCCCCTCCAACTGGATGTTGAAACGCAAAAAATATGCACCTAGCAAAGTTGGCGGACCAACAGGGATTGAGACAAGCAGAACGTAGTTAGTATGCTAGGTCGTTTATTTTAAAGAGCCGCAAAGAAGTCCAAATACGCATGGTATGTTGGGTGAGTACACCACCGTCACAATCATGTGCAGGACTTGGTGGTAGTTTACATATAATCTAATGGTTTTGTAAAGGTTTTATATTTAATAAAGATAAAAGATAGTCTATTTGATAAACCCATAATTTCTGATAAGGTTCTGGCAGAGGCCATATTCTGTGGCGGGTAATGTGCTACCTGAAAGCATAAACTGTAACTTAAGTAGAAAGAGGTGGAAAGTGAAAAGAACATCAGCACAATGGCAAGATGAGTATGTGCGTCGGGGTGCTTTGTGGGTTAGTGATCGCAATCCGAAACGCCCTCATGCTCTCCTCACGTCAGGACTTCACTCCGACGGATTTTTCGACAGCCGTCCTGTGATTGCTGACAGCAAACTGCTTGTTGATGCGGCTTCGGACCTTGTAACGCACTTTGCTGAGGCTGGTGGGACAGTCTATGGACCAGGTGCGGTCGATGGGGTGGTTGGACCGCAGACAGGAGGAGCAAAGCTCGCCGAGTTCATTGCTCGGGATCTGAGTGCTCACTCTCGTCCCACATGCTTCTCGGTCTCGACCGCGAAGAGCAATCAAGATGGTGTGAAGCAGATGGTCTTAAGCAGTGAGGACAAGGCAATCGTGCAAGGTCAAATTACCCTGTTTTGCGATGACGTGTTCTCCACTGGACTCAGTGTTGGTCTCGCTATCGAAGCTGTGCTTGAGGCTGGTGGTTCGGTGGCATCATTTATCCTTGTGCTTGTGAACCGTTCTGGTCACAAGGACTACAAGGGGAGAAGGATCATCTCCCTCATTGACAGGCACATGAATACGTGGGACCCACGTATTGAGCAGTGTCCTCTTTGCGCGGCAGGATCCAAAGCGATTCGTCCGAAGGAAGGGGATGGGGTCAATTGGGAACTGCTCACGGAGTTCTACTGATTCACTCAAAGCCTATTCATTCAACCGCCCTCGTGCTTGCACGAGGGCGGAATCTTTTTGATATAATTAAGTTATGAAAAAATATTTGGTACTAATATTTCTAATTATCGCTCTCGCTATATTTATCTTAGACAGGAAGCAAAGCGAAGCACCGATGCTAGAATCCGGTTCTAGTAATATTACTAATACGAAGGGTGGATACGTTTATGAGGATAAAAGTGGATTTAAAATTACTTTACCAAAAGCCTTTAGTGATAATCCTGGTGCTGATGAGTACGGTATTGATAAAGATTACGTCTATACAAGTAAGGGTCCTGGAGAAGAAATCTACGGAGTAAAGTTTATGATTCCTAAATCAGAAGCTATGGGTACCAACCTCTCTAGCGATAGCTATATTAGTGTTGAGTACTTACCTGAGGGTGTCACCTGCGATGCTTCTATATTTAGCTTTGATACTAGTTCCGAGTCTAAGATTGTTAGAGATGGTGGGGTTGAATATTCCATGGTCTCAACTCTCGACGCAGGAGCGGGTAATAGATATGAAGAGACTATATACGCAAGGAAGGGAAGCAGTCCATGTGTAGCTGTTAGATACTTTATCCACTATGGTGCCATCGAGAACTTCGAGAAAGGAGCTGTCATAGAGTTTGATAAAAATGCTCTCACTCAGGAGTTTGATAACATAAGGCGAACACTAACTATTGATTAGTTTTATATTGAGCTTCCTGCGACGTGGCCAGTAGTGAAGCAGAGTTGGAGCGAGTAGCCTCCTGATGGACGATCTATATCAAGCAGGTCTCCGACTATGTGGAGGTTTGGATAAAGCTTGGAGCGCATGGTCTTGAAGTCTACTTCGTCCAGGGATACTCCTCCTGAAGTTATGATGGCCTTATCGCTACCGAGTAATCCTGTGGGATGGAGAGGGAGATGCTTCATGACTTCAATTAGATTCATCCTACTCTCACGCTTCACGCTGTTACATTCTAAGTCTCTATCTATACCTGCTAGCTCTAAGATATGGTCTACTAAGCTTGATGGGACTATCTCGCTTAGAGAGTTTTTGATTTTTTTGTTTGAGTTTTGCTTGAATATTTCTTGGAGCTTTTGGTTAAGCTTACCGTGGTCGTCACTTGGTAGCAGGTCTATCTCTATAAGTAGATCACCATAACTTAGCATTTCACGTATATCTTTACTCATGTTGAGCACTGTGGGACCTGTGATACCGAAGTGGGTGAAAAGGATTTTACCTCTCTTGGACTTTTGTTTCTTACCGAATTGAATTAGTGAAAGTTTGATGTCAGTAAGAGATACTCCGGAGATGGACTTGCTCCAATCGTCTGAGGTGGTGACTGGTACGAGTGATACGTCTGGGTCTGAGACTTTATGACCCAAGGCTTTAAGCCATTTCATGCCATCACCAGTAGATCCCGTCTCCTTATGCGAAGTTCCTCCTGTTGCAAGGATGAACGAATCCGCCTGTATCATTTCTCCGCCCTTTAAGACGACTGCGTTTATCTTGCCGTCCTTTGAATCAAATCCAATTACTTCAGAGTTACTTCGTACTTCTACTTTAGACTCTTTGAGATAATCGACTAATACTTTCCATACTGATTCTGCCTTATCTGTCACAGGGAAGACACGGTTCTCGTTTTCTACTTTGGTCTGGAGCCCTCTATTGTGGAAGAAGTCGAGAGTGTCCTTAACACCCCATTTACTAAATGCGGAGAATAGGTACTTATCACTTCCTTTAAACTTTGAGAGTAGCTTGCGCAGGTCTGATTCGGCATTGGTAACATTACACCTTCCTCCTCCTGTGATTAGAAGCTTCTTACCCAAAGTCTCATTCTTCTCAAGTAGCAAGACACTCTTACCAAGTGAGGCACGGGTAGCAGAAGCCATCATTCCTGACGGTCCTCCTCCGATTACTATGGTGTGGTACCTCTGATTTGATTTCACGAGAACATCCTACCATACATGGCTTTACATGCCTATATTTTCATGGTTATATTCTCTCCGAACAAAGCCCTTTCTAAAATCTACTGGTGTAGATCTAAAGCTTGGGCATCATTCCATATAACTCAATATGAAAAAGAAGACGTCGAGGAAGAAAGGTGCTGATTTCAATCATGAAAAGGGTATTGGTCAGGCAAAACATCTGTTTGAAGAGATGACTAATACTAGCCTGAAAAGCTGGACGGGAACAAAAATGGTCTGTGAAAAGCAGGCCTACGGGGCGGCATACAATGGCCTCAGAGTGAGAATCGAGTTTGAACCAAAGAAGCCAAACAAGTTTGAGCCCAGCATCGTATACAGCACGGTTGTTATCACTGTGTTCGGCAACGTCACAGCCGAATCCTTGGCATCAGTTGCTTTTTGGCAAGGGAGAAGGTGTTCACTCATGTGCTCGAAGGAGGTTCCCAAGAGGTTCGAGAGGTCATTCATTTCAAATCGAAAAGAGTATGAGCAACACTTGCGTGCAATGGAACTCATTCTTTTTGGAATTGAAAAATGCCTCTTGCCCAAGTGAGAGAACCAACCCACTACGACCCGAGGCGACTCGGGCCGTTTTTTGTTATAATTGCTTTATGAAAAATACTTTAATCTTTGTGGGGTTTGTGGCTGTTGGACTTATCGGAGCTCTGGTATTTCTTGTTACGGGGGCGAAGCCTATTGAAAGCGATAGGACAGCATGCACCATGGACGCCAAGATATGCCCTGATGGAAGTGCGGTATCTAGAGTCGGACCATCATGTGAATTCGCACCTTGCCCTGTAAGCCCTTCTGCTAATGTGAGAAGTGATGTGGCGTGGAAGTTTAAAGATGCATCAAGTGAATCACAGCCAAGGACCGAAGTTACTCTAGTCTCGAACGGTCGAGCGAAGGTTATTGGTACTTATGATGGAAGTTGTAGCGCTATTGATGATAATACTTGGAAACTTCTTCCGAATGAGAAGTCAGGAGTCATCTGTTGGTTTGCGGGTCAGGGAGTGGAGCTCGGGGTTTTCGATGAGGGAGGTAGCATGGTTTTGAAACAAGGAGTGCTGGATGAAGGAAGTGAGGAAGTAGCAGGGACTAGAGGCTCCTTTAAGATTTTGTTTAGTCTCTAAATTAATATCCAAGAGTATGAGAATTATCAATTCAGTTTACGAATTGGTATAATAACGGTGTTAAAAGTTTAATAAATAATCATGAGTGTAAATACTTTGGGTGTTGTTATTTTCGGACTTTATTTCGCTTATTCTGGACTTGCGCACTTTTTGGGAGCTAAGGGTCTTATCGGCTACGCATCTTTTAAGAAAGTGCCTATGCCATCACTTGCGGTTTATGGTACGGGGCTACTTATGCTACTTGGTGGACTCGGAGTTACTTTCGGTATTTATCGTGAAGTCGCACTTGGAATGATTGCGCTGTTTCTCGTACCTACTACTGTGTTCATGCATGACTTCTGGAATGAGTCAGATCCAAATGCCAAGATGAATAGTAAGATTGCCTTCCTTAAAAACGTAGCTCTACTAGGAGCAACACTCGCTCTGTTCTAGTTTGGGTTATTCGACCATTGGTGTAAAATAGCTTTATGAGAAGTTATCTCGTAAAGCTGTTTTTTGTTCTAGTTATCTTTGCGCCATTTGGAGTTCGGGCGGATTCTTCTATGAAAAGAATATTTTATTTTAGAGATGGAGAGAACGCCAGGCAGTCTCTCTATAACCACTATCAAAGTATTGATATACTGGCTCCGCAGTTTTATGCTTTCAATTCTTCTGGTGCACTTGAGAGTAAACTTAATACTGATGTGATTAGCTTTGCTTTGGCTCATGGTGTGAAAGTTATGCCACTTATCACAAACAAGGCATTTAGTAAAAAAGCTTTAACAATACTTGATGATAAGGTGGCAGTAAGTTCAGCCATCACATCTCTAATAAGTGAAGCAAAGAATAGGGGATACATGGGATACCAAATAGACTTCGAACAGATGGATCTCTCTTATAAGGATAAGTTCAGCTCTTTTGTTGAGAGGCTTCATCAAGCGCTACATGATAGCGGGCTTATACTAAGCGTTGCGGTGGTTGCGAAGACTACTGATGATCCAAGCGCATATAAGAAGGACCTGTATCAAAATCTAATTGGTGCTTATGATTACACTGCTCTATCTGCTTCGAGTGATTTCGTAAGTGTTATGTCTTATGATGATCCTGGATCTAAGGGTCCTGTGACTCGATTCTCTTGGCTTCAGGACGTTTTGGGATATAGCTTAAGGCATATTCCAAGGGAAAAAATTTCACTTGGCATCCCTCTCTATTACTGGAAATGG
This sequence comes from uncultured Candidatus Saccharibacteria bacterium, assembly GCA_964500855.1. Lineage (GTDB taxonomy): Bacteria > Patescibacteriota > Minisyncoccia > Phycocordibacterales > CAIRYW01 > JAQBQZ01. The sequence goes on along the minus strand of CAZCQK010000011.1, from coordinate 13,317 downwards.
AATGACGATACTTCGAAGCTCGTTGGTATCGGAGGATATGAAGGATTGCGTACTGCCTTTTCTCGCCCTGGGGTAGCACTTGGACACTCGCCGGTTGAGAGGTCGGCCTTTCTCCGCTATATCGATAAGTCTCACACATACACGGTCTGGTATGAGGATGGAGAAAGTATTAAAGATAAAATAAACCTAATAAAACAAAATAACTTGAATGGATTTTCTGCTTGGGCGCTCGGCCTTGAAGTGCCTGACGTGTTCACTGCTTTCAATTAGCGAAAGTCCTCTGACCTTTTGCTAAGTGGTCTATGAAATATAACTTCTGAAAAGAAGTTTAGGATATAAATAAAGCCGGTTTTAATAACGCCTTGATTACGAAGTCTCCGACAGGAGCTTTGAAGTCTCAGATTATAATCAAACTTTACCTTGCCGAATCGAGAAGCTCTGCGAGCTGTATCGGTATCATCTCCGTAGAAGTCGATATTGGTATCAAGTCCGTTCATCTTGTCGAGTGTAGATCTACGGATTGCCATGTTACCAAATATAGCCATGTACCCAACCATATAGTATATGATTATTGCAACCATGAGATATATTTCTGTTATTAACCTAATCCATATTGGTGCGTCATAGTAGCTATATGGTCCGCTTAGAAGTACTGTGTTTTTGCTTTCGCTAAACTCTTTTTCAACTTTCTCAAACCATCCTTTAGTCATATGACAGTCAGCATCCATGAATGCGATTATGCTACCCTTACTTTCTCTAATACCTCTTGACCGAGCACGCATGACTCCCTTATGTGGCTCGTCTATGACTTTGATTTGGCGGAAGCTTTCGGCGATTGATTTGGTGTTATCGGTCGAAGCGTTGTTTACGACTATAATCTCCGAGAACTTGTTATCAGTATATTTGATGACGCTTTGGAGGCATGCTCCTATACGCTTCTCCTCGTTGTAAGCGGGGATTATTAGACTGATTGTTATATCTTTCATATAATACGAATTATAACTCATGAATACTGAACTGCCACAGATACTAACTTATGCGTTAGGATTTACTGCTACATTCAAGTACCTACTTCTTCTTGTTGGGGTTATTGTTGAGGGGCCTATTCTTATGGTCGCTTGCGGATTCTTTATTAGACTTGGGTTAGTTGATTTGTTGCCTACCTTTCTGGTTTTGCTTTCTGGGGATTTGATTGCGGACGTCTTCTGGTACTTCATCGGATTTAGATATGCTGAACCGCTGTTTCGTAAGCACGGAGGAATGTTTGGTATAAGTTATGAAAATTTCGAAAAGGTCCAAGGATTGTTTCGAGAGTATCATGATAGAATTCTTCTTATCTCGAAGGTGACGATTGGCTTCGGGATGGCTCTTGCGACTTTGATTGTGGCAGGCGCTACTCGGGTGCCGTTTAGAAGGTATATGGTCTTGAATGCAATTGGTGAAGTGGTGCTCGTCTTAGCTCTACTTGCTTTAGGATACGTATTCGGAGAGCTTTATCACAATATCGCAAGAGGGTTTAGAGATGTGTTCGCGATTTCTGCTATTGTGGTAGTTGCTCTTGGACTTTATGGATTTGCTAATTATATGAAAGGTAAAATAATCAATCATGCATAAAATTTCTTTTGTTATTCCGACTCTTAATGAAGGTAAGGCTATAGAAGGCACATTAAAGTGTCTCCTCGAATACAGTGGACCGAAAGAAATAATTGTATCTGATGGTGCGAGTAAGGATGATACGGTTGCAATAGCAAAGCGCTATGGTGCGAAAGCGGTGGTCCATGATGGATCATATAGGCAGACTATCGCAGGTGGGAGGAATGCTGGTGCGATGGAAGCAACAGGGGACTTTTTGGTATTTATTGATGCTGACGTATCTATTTTTGATATTGATAACTTCTTTGAAAAGGCATTTAAAAATTTTGAGAAAAACAAGAAGCTGGTGGCGCTCACAGTAAGTTATAAGATTCTGCCGGAAAATGAAACATTTCTTGATATGGTGGTGTTCAAGGCTCTCTCACTAAGCTTTGTTTTGTTTAACAACATTCTCCACATGGGAGTTTCTGGAGGAGAATTCCAAATGATAAAAAGAGAGGTGTTCGAAAAGGTGAATGGATTTGATGAGAAGCTTGTTGCTGCTGAGGATGGTGATATGTTCTCAAGACTTGGTAAGGTAGGTAGAACAAGGTGTGACGCGGGACTTACTATCTATCACTCAGGCAGGCGTGAGCACAAGATTGGTTGGCCTAAGCTTATATTTCAGTGGATGAGTAACTATATCGGAGTTATGTTTTTCCGCAGGGCTCTAAGTAAGGAGTGGGAAGAGATACGTTAGCTCTCTATGTGAATCTTCAGGTTCGGGTCTAAATCCTTTTTGTTTATTTTGATTGCGAAAGCTAGTATGGCGCCTATGAGTACAAGAGACGCTGAGATAAGGAACACGGTATCATAAGCTGATACCTGCGCCTTGAGGTTCATAAGTCCTAAGGCCTCGACGTATTCTTTTTGGGTTTTAATATTTAGAATGCTGTTTTCGCTTATGGCAAATATCTTGGATTTAATTATTGAGTTAAGTATGGTACCAAAAACTGCGATACCGAATGCTCCTGCTACGTTTCTGGCTAATGCTAGTATGGAGCTTGCTATACCTATCTCGTTTTGGGGTACTGCGGCTGCTATGGCATTCGTCCTTTGAGCCATTCCAAATCCCATCCCAAAGGCCATGATTGAGAGGGGGATGATGATGTCTAGTGCTCCAGAGCGAGGATCTATCCATGAGAACATGAATAGTCCAATACCTGCGACTGCGGTGGAGGCTGCTATTACGTTTCTTGCGCTTACTTTACCCATTAGTCTGCCACCAATCGGAGCGCCAAGCATCATGGCAAACGCCATAGGCATAAATAGGTAGCCAGCTTCGGTGGCATCATATCCGAGGAAAGTTTGGGCGAATATAGGAATGAGAAATATGCTACCCATCATACCCATGAAGATTATGAAGTTGTTGAATAGAGTGTTTACGAAAGTGCTGTTTCTGAAAAACTTGAGATCAACAATTGGTTCTGGATGATTCTGTTCTATTTTTATAAATATCAAAAACAGAATGATTGATATCGCGTAGAGGATAATTAGTGGTAGAGAAGTCCAACCCCAGTCTGTGCCCTTATCAAGTATTAAAACTAGTGCTGAGAGAGACCCGCCGAGAGCACCCGCACCATACCAATCGAAGTTGTGACT
>CAZCQK010000011.1:0-9983 GCA_964500855.1 uncultured Candidatus Saccharibacteria bacterium | reverse complement strand
GATCCGAGAATAAAAACAAGAAATCCAATCACGTAGACTTTCTTACGTCCGAGAGTATCACCTAGCTTACCCCATATAGGTACGAAAACTGCGTTTGCGATTATGTAGGCTGTGGCAATCCAACCTGCAGCAGAAATAGTAATACCGAAATCATCAATGATTTTTGGTAGTGCTAGGTTTACTATTGTTTGGTCTAGGCGACCGAGGAAGGTACCCATCATGACTGTGAGAAGTACCATCCATTCGAATTTTGGTTTCTCTAGTTCTTGTATATCCATACTTTGGCTGACATGCCGTTTCTAAGCTCCTTGTATACCTCGTTATCAAATCTGATTTTGATATCGAATACTTTGGTCTCTCGTTTATCTGAGATTGAGAATACTATATCGTTTTGCCTTGATGTGGGACTTATCTCATCAACTATACCTTGGTAGGTCTTGCCTCCGAATGCGTCCACTGTGAAGTTCACCTGATCACCGATTGATATATCACTAAGTCCCTTATCCTCGTCTATGTGAGCTACGACTCTAAGTTCGTTTGGATCTATTACTGTCACCACTTCACTTCCGGCGTTTATGGTTTTACCAATGCTTTCGTCCACCTTGGTTACTATTCCACTTGATTTGGATTTGATTAGTTCGTTGCCGACTTTGGCTACTATTGTGTTTGAGTTTATTTGGTCTCCTACGTTTACGTATACTTCTTGAAGCACTCCAGTAGCACTTGGTGAGAGAGAAATATTTGGAGCCTCAATATCTGCTTTATCTGTGTAAATTCTCTTTGATGAAATCTGCCAGTAGGCGATAGAGGCAATGGATGAGACGATAAGTAGAGCAAAAAGAGCAATCAAAACCCACATCTTACTCTCAATATTTTTTAGAGTTTTCTCTTCTTTTTTGATCTCGTTTAGAATCTGCTTTTCTTCTTCGACTAGTTTGTTTATATCTTGTGACATGGTTTTAGTTATTACCGAATGATGCTATCAGATCGTCTCTTGTAATACCGCGTACTACCTCTACGTATCCGCTTGGATCACTAATGCCGATAGTTACGGACACTTCCTTGTACGACCCATCCTTTGATTTGAGGAGTACGTACTTGTTATCATTTTTGGTTATTACTGCACTTTTTGGGATTGCTAGAGCGCCTTCCTTTGATGATGTTATTACTTTGATGTTTGCTGTCATTCCGCTTCTTATCAGTGGATTGTTTGCGAGAAGGAATCGTACCTTGTAGCTCCCAATGCTTTCATCGGTCGCTGTGGTCTGGTCTATGCTTATTATACTCGCATCAAATATATCGGATGTGCTGAAGGCGTCTAATGTGACACTCGCTTTATCTCCCAAGTGGAGCTTAGCAACATCTGCTTCAGATACGTTTGCTTCTATTTCAAATGAGTCATCAGAAATAACGCCAGCAACTGGGATGCCTGCACTTATTGTCTCTCCTATGTGAGCATCTTGCCTTGATATTACGCCATCAATAGGGGATATAATCATTGCTTTAGCAATTGATGCTTGGATAGCCTCCACAGAAGCCTCTGCTCCATCCCTCGAAGCGGTTTGGATGCCTACTTCGTAGGTGCTAACTGTTGCTACTGAAGAATTGTATGAAGCTTCTGCTACTCTAAATGATGAAAGTGTTGAATCAAGAGAGCTTTTAGCATTCTGGACGCTTACTCTGTAACTATCAAACAATTGCTTTTCGGCGTTATCTGTTCCATTTAGATTTGAGACTGCCATACCGAGATCTGCAAGAAAGCTTTCTGCTTTGAGCATTGTGTTCTCTGCGATGGTTGTAGCTTTTTGGATACTATCACTTGAACTTAGATCTTTATTTGCTTCACTCCATGCTTCGAAGCTCCTGGTTAGGTCTAGTCTCTCGCTCTCAATACGCATCTTGAGATTGGCATCGTTTAGTGAGATTGAATAGTTGGTTGTGCCTACGGTAACTGAGGCTCCAAATATTGGAGAAGCTCCGCTTGGGTTGTAGAAGAGGGAATTGGTGTAGGTATCTATTGCGCCCTTGGTAGCGCCGTAGCTTGCGAATATCTTGTCTGCTAGGTTTATTTTGTTGTTATCTATTGAAGTCTGGATATCAGAAGAAGAATCGCTACCTGCTGTGAGCTTGGCTAGCTTTATTTGCTCCTTGGCTAGGGTCGCTTTTGCTTGTTTGAGATTTGCTTCTAGATCACTTACATCAAGAGACGCTATTACCTGACCTCGTTTTACCTTATCACCCGATAAGCCTCTAACGGTCGCTATCTTGCCACTGCTTTGAAATGATAGATCAACTTCGCTACTTGCCTTTACCTTGCCGACTGTTTCGACTGATTCGCTTAGATTGCGGATTGTGGGACTCACTGTCGCATAACTTGCCTTATGAGTTGAGAGTTTGATAATACCGAAGCTTGCGAAAGCGACGAATAGGGTACTCCCGAGGGTTATAAGTATTTTGGATGACAGTGATAATTTCATTTTTGTATCTTTTCTAATAATGTTGCTAATGTTTTCTTTTCTTGTTTGGTGAGCGGTTTCGATAATTCTTCCATCTTATCTGTTGCTATCTTCAATCCCTTATCTAATACAACTTTACCTTTAGGAGTGATACTTAGACGCTTGACTCTCTTATCGCTTTTATCCACTTCGCGCTTTAGGTAGCCTGATTCTACTAGCTTATCTATTATTTCGGTTGCGGAAGGGGAGGTAATCATGAGGGTGGTCGCGATATCCTTCATGGTAGCCTCGGGTTTAGTTGCGACAGTACCTAGTGCCTTAAGCTGAGGGAATGATAAATCCATATCGCGACAAGTTGCGATATGTTCACGTAGCGCCTTAGCTAGAGCAAAGATGTTGATTACTGATTTTTGCATATACTTAGGTTACCTAAGTATATTACAGGAATAGGCAGGATGTGTCAAAGTGATTCCAAGGTGTTGGGGTACTACAGGTGTAGTTGAAAAAAGTCATATTATGTTGTATAAACATTCTTGTTCTTTAACAAGAAATCACTGCTTGAGACTAGTTTTTTGTGCCTTAAATTAAGACATAAAAAGCTAGTCTCACAAGGGACAAGACGTAATCACTCGGGATCGTAACCCATAATCTAGTCGCCTAGAGATAATTTCAAAAAGGCTAACAGAAATAAGGAGAACATCATCATGAAATGGACTGACATTCCGTCCGGTCAAACTAACGGGGCGTTTCAACGCCTCATGGTCGCGTTCGGCGATCATGCTGACATCATTGTCGGGCAGATCAACGCAGACGAAGGAGTGGCACAGCGTGTTGCAACGCTCTGCCTCAACAATGGCTACGAACCATCGACCTCGCAAGCGGAAGCTCGCAAGATCATGGGCAAGAACATGTTCGGCATTGAAGAAGCCCAGAAACACTTCGGTATCGTTCCGACGAAACCGCAGTTGGGGTATCTCGCCGAGATTCCGTTCAGCGCAGAAGTGCTCGAAGCCTGCAAGGACACCCACATCCTCGTCGCCGTGTTCCCGCTCACCATCCTCGAAGTTCGCAGCAAAGCCAAGCGCGGACTCTTCTACAGCTATGACGACGCATGGTATAACAACCAAGCGTTCGCGAGCGAGAAGGCTGAACTGGGCTGGCATCTGATCCGCAAGACTCCTGTCGAAGACTCGACGTCGAAGACGTGGAAAGAGCAACAAGCGCTCCTCTCGAAAGACGAGGAAACGCCCACAGCTCCCGTGATGATTTACACCATCATTGGCCACTTCCTCGCCACAGGCGAACGCCTGTTCGAGAAGATCTACGTTCGCACGTCATCGCTCGGCTCGGACGGGGACCGCGTCAGCGTCGGCGGCTTCGGTTCCGAGGGTCTCTACGTCTGCGGCTGGCGCGACGGCCGCCGCGATGCCGGCATCGGTCTGTCGGGTGCCAGGAAGCAGTGAACCCTGAACCCTGCCTGCCGGCACAGGCAGGCCTTGAGGGCTTGCCCCTCTTGAATACTTGAGCCTCCGCGAAAATTTTTTTCGTGGAGGCTCTTTCATTTTTATAGAAAATAAATGGAATTTATGTATCTTGCTAATGCTTGGATGTGGATTTTGGTATAATAATAGGGTAAAAGTTAACTCATAATTTATGACTATAATTCATTGGATTACTTCGGTTTTGGCCATCATCGTGGCTTCTATGCTCGTCCCACACGTCAAAGTGACTATACTTGGCGCGTTCATACTGGCTATCGTACTTGGTGTGATTAATTTATTTATTAAGCCAATTATATTTATACTTACTCTACCTATAAATATCCTAACCCTCGGATTGTTTTCGCTTGTTATTAATGCCTTGCTTATCATGATGGCGGCTTCTATCGTGCCTGGATTTGCGGTTGGAGGATTCTGGCCAGCATTCTTCTTCTCTATTATAGTATCGCTCGTCACCACTCTCTTTGGAGTTGGTTTCAAGAAGGAGGAATAAAAAAGCCCCTTTCGGGGCTTTGATTAGGGTCTTATTTGGACCGATGATGCGGTGAGGCTACCGTCTTGGTTGGCTGATCCTGTAATCATTATGTTTGATCCGACAATGAGATCGCTTTGTGAACCTGGGGTGCTCTTCATTATCGAGGTACTACTACTTAGTAGGATTATTTGGGATCCTCCGCTTGGAAGTTTGATTGTGATACCTTTCGAATCAACAGAAAGTATTTCTCCAGAGACGAATCCTCCTCGCATTCCGCCAGTTCTTCTTTGGCCTTGAGCTCCACCTTGTGTGCCAGCCCCTTGCATGCCTTGGAATCTTTGATTAACACCTGACTTACTTTGGGCATACTTCATACCCGAGAAAAAGCTGAGTGATGCTATTAATACTGCGATTATGATAAGAGAGATGTGCTCGTGTTTTGTTTTCATTTTTTTAATTATTATTACTCATAACGAAGCGCTTCTATTGGGTTTAGTGATGCGGCACGATGAGCCGGATAATACCCAAAGACAATTCCAATACCAGCCGATACCCCAAAGGCAAGAAGCACTGAGCCAGTAGTCACACTAGATTGGAGAATACCAAAGTACGATATCGCAAATGATATACTCCACCCAAGCGCCACTCCAATAGCTCCACCGATGAATGTTAGAGCAATGGCTTCGATTAGAAACTGTCTGTTTATGTCTTTCTTCTTGGCACCGATTGCCTTGCGAAGGCCGATTTCCCTTGTGCGTTCTGTGACTGTGGTTAGCATCATGTTCATAATGCCGATACCACCAACCACAAGTGATATACCAGCCACAGCACCAAGCAAGAGGGTAAAAGTAGAAGTAACGCTCGAAGCGGTAGCGACTATGTCTGCTTGATTGAGGGTATTGAAATCAGCTTGAGTAGGATCCTTTATCTTGTGACGATTGAGAAGTAGGGTGGTTAAATCGTTTTGGACTTGAGTAGATGATTCGGAGCTTGCACTAGACACGTCTATTTCGGTTAGGTACTTGTTACCTGTTAGGTAGTGTCCTGCTGTTGTGTATGGTATGTATACTGTATCATCGACGTTACTAAATCCAGAACCGCCCTTTGACTTGGTAACACCAATAACTTTAAACATTATGCCCTTGATACGAATGCTTTGACCAACTGCGTCATTACCTTCACCAAATAAATCCGATGCGGTCGTCGGACCGAGTACCGCAACAGCACTAGCGCTCTGTACTTGGCTATCTGTGAAGAAATTACCCTGATCTATCTCAACATTTCTTACTGTTTGGTACGAAGGGGAGGTGCCGACTACGGATGTGTTGGTGTTGGTACCCTTGGCTGTTACCTGAGAGCGGCTTGATACATTGAGAGCGACGTCTGAGACGTTTTGGACTTCGCTTTTGATTGCTAGCGCATCATCTACTGTGAGCGTGAGGGCATTACCTCTACCAGCAGATGGCCCACCGAAGCTTCTTGTTGCTCCAGGCATTACCATGATGAGGTTTGAGCCTATTGATTGAATCGAATTTGAAATTGATTGCTGTGCTCCGTTACCAATAGCTACCATTGAGATAACTGAGGCGATACCGATGATTATGCCAAGCATAGTTAGTCCAGAACGAACCTTGTTCGCAGAGAGTGCAGAGTACGTCTCATGTAGTATATCTTTGGTGGTCATATTATTTGGTTACTTTACGTTTGGTATGTGTTTTAGTATCTGAAACTATTTCTCCGTCTTTAATAAATATTATTCTATCTGCATGTTCGGCTACATCTGCTTCGTGGGTAATAAGTATTATGGTTCTACCAAATTTCTCGTTTAGTGTTTGGAATGTACCGAGGACTATTTCACCTGTCTTAGAATCTAGATTACCTGTTGGCTCATCAGCTAGTATTATGCTTGGGTTGTTTACGAGGGCGCGAGCGATGGCTACACGTTGGATTTGACCACCTGATAGTTGGTTTGATAAGTGAGTGAAGTGGGAAGCAGATAATCCAGCTGATTCTAGTGCGCGTGACGCCTGTTCTTCACGCTCATGCTCTTCTACTTCTTTATAAATAAGTGGAAGCATCACGTTTCGAATGACGGTTGTACGGGGAAGTAGGTTGAATGATTGGAATACGAAACCAATCTTCTCGCGTCTTATGTCTGCTAGTTCATCGTCACTTAGGGTGGACACGTCCTTATTATCAAGAAAGTATTTACCACTAGTTGGGGTGTCGAGTGCTCCGAGTATGTGCATTAGTGTGGACTTACCTGATCCTGATGGACCCATGATGGCCACGAACTCGCCATCGTTTACAGTAAACGAAACACCTTTTAGAGCTTGGAACTTTTCTTCACCATCTGAATATGTTTTTGTGACATTTTTGATTTCAATCATTATCTTCCGATTACACCTCTCGTGGTGCCTCCTGATCTTGATCCTGTGGCGCTTAGGATGCTTGGTGTGCTTGATGTTTTGGTCGCTGTGGTCGTTACTTTGGTGATTATTTGGTCTCCTTCGGACAGTCCAGATTTTATTTCTATGTTACTGTCATCTGATATGCCAACTTCCACATCTACTGATTCTGGAGTCTCGGATGTTGTTACTGTACTTGATGTGTCCTCTACTTTCGAAGATAACTTTTGGACGTAGGATACTCCATTTGATGTTTTGACTGCGCTAAGTGGCACCATGAGTACGTCGGATGCTATTTCTGTTTGGATTTGGGCACTAACACTCATTCCACTCTTCACCTGATCACTTTCTGTATCAAACCCTATTTGAACGCCGTAGTTAACTACTCCTGATGAGACTGTTGCTACCTGATCAATTGAGAGCACTGTGCCTGTGATTGATAATCCGTCTATGGCATCAAAGGTAAGGGTGGCCTTATCACCAACTTTGACTTTTGCGGCGTCTACTTCGTTTAGGGTAAGGTTGGCTACTTTGGTATCAGTGATGAATGTAGCTACCTGTGTACCATTGCTTACTAGGTCTGTTTTTTTGACGTTTATTTTGGCCACAACACCATCAAACGGAGCTCTGATGAAATCATCTGCATAAGCCTTCTGTTTTTGAGCTACGCTTAATTCTGATGCTTGGACGTCTAGTGAATCAGCACCCTTAAGCAAATCATCTAGATTCTTTTTGCTTGAAGAAATGTTGTTGCGTGATCCAATCAGATCTGTGAGGTATCCGTTTACCTGACTTGCGAGACTGTTTACCGTGCTTGCTGCACTTGATTCAGCTTGAGCGTTTTTATCTGACTCTATCGTGTGGATATATGTGATTGCGCTTTGAGCATCCTTCACAGCGTCAGACATGAGTTTGGTCATATCATATGTATCGTTTATGAGAGTGTCTAGAGACGCCTTATCTGAATGAGGATTAAGTGATCCGTATTCTGTTAGCACAGTCTGATATTTGCTACTTGCTTTGGTGTAACTTGCTGTTGCGGTGTTTATGTAATTTAGTGCAATGGAATTACGGTCATTGTATCCAGCAGAGTCAGATAGAAAGCCGTTTTTGGTGTAATAGAGATCATTTAGTGAACCAGAAATAGAAGGGAAGTTGGTAAACACAGAGGCGACTGTGTTCCATCCATCAGCATAAGACTTCTCTATTGCGTCCTGATCTGCCTTTACTTCTGACTCATCTGCGGCTTTGGTTAACTTAGCTAGTGATATCTGCGCGTTCTCTAATGCGAACCTATCATCAGTTGAATCAATCGCAACAATGAGGCTTCCTGATGTTATCCTGTCTCCGGTTTTGACTGGAATGCTTGTGACTAAGCCAGAGCTCTTGGCGGTGAGAGTGACTTCATTTGATGCTGAGACTTGGCCTGTGGCTGTGACAGTTGAAACAATGGTTCCTCTTGTGACTTGGCCGATAGTGTACTTGGTTCCCGAAGTAGAGCTTCCGAATACTTTACCGTAAACATAGTAAACACTAGAAAGGATAATTAGAGTGATAATAATGCTCCTTGCTTTATGTTTTATGAATTGGTTTTTGATCTTGGTCAGCATGTTAGTTTGTTGAGCTCTCTATATTTTGTGGAGGAGGGAGAATTCTTATAAATCTGGCGTTGATTCTTGATGATGAGTCTGGAGACCCAAGCACCACTGCGTACTCGTCTTGCTTTATATCGCTAGCGGTTATGGTCTGGTCAAAGCGCTTTATCATTGTTGAGCTACTTATGATGACTGTCTTCTCGACGTTGTCATCATCAGCGACCATGAGAGTTGGTAGAGTTATCTTTACTATCTTGCCTGTTGCGCCGTGGCCTCCAGGGATATTGTCATTATCCATGCCCATGATTGCCATCGGCTTACCACCTCGGAGTGCTCGATAGTAGTTCTCGCCAAGCTTGCATGCGAATGAGGACTTACGGAATCCAACGAACACACCTGCTTCGAATATTGTTATAACAACAACCGCAACTGTGATACCGATTAGTATGCCTTTGATTAATTTTGATTGATGAATGTTTTTTAGATCCATATATTTATTATTAAGCTGTTTGAAGCATTACCTTAGCATTACTTAAAGTCTTGGCTCCTGACCAAATGAACACACCAAGAGCAAGAAGAAGTAGGGCAACAGAAAGCATTGGTAGACTCTCAACAAGTGAAAGAGATACTTCCTTCCAGTAGGTTGTGATTATGCTACTGTCTGAAACTATAAGTGATAGGTAGTTACTAAAACCGCTAGTTGCTAGAGTGCGTCCTAGAGAGAAGAAAGTTGCGACTAGTGCGCTAAGAGAAAATAGGGAAAGTACGCCTAGAAATGATGTTCTGATTCTAAGAGACCTTCTCTCTAGTTTGTGTAGCTCATGCTTTATGGATACATCAAGACCACTCCTTGGAGAAGGTGCTTGGGATGATTTTATGAGGTTTGTTAAAGTCTTATCTGGCTTCATAACTATTATTACGATTAATTGTTTATATTAGATGCATTTTTGGGGTCGCTTTCTAGTGATTTCCTCATTGCTATTAGGCCTCTACGGAAATCACTTTTGACGGTATTTAGAGGTCTCCCTAGTACTTCTGCTATCTCTTCGAAACTTAGGTCTTCGTTTATTCTTAGGTTTATTGCTGACCTTTGCGTTTCTGTTAGCACTTTCATGAGTCCTTCGACGACGCCCTTGGCTTCACCTCTCTCGTAGACTTCGTCAGGGAGAGGTTCGCTATCTACTAGGGTATCTTCGAATTCTTCATCGCTGAAGTCATTATTTAACTTTGAGAAATTGATTGATTTGCGCTTACGCAGATAATCTATGGAGCTGTTGCGAGCGATTGTCATTATCCAAGTTTTGAAATTTTGATTTGGATTATATTTTTTAAGATTTTTCCATGCTTTTACGAACACGTCTTGGGTTATGTCGTTTGCGTCCTCGGCATTGCCCATCTGGCGGTATATGAAGCGGTAGATTATGCTCATGTACCTATCTACTAGCAAATCTAGTGCATTAGTTTCTCCTTCAAGATATTTTTCTATAATTTCTTGATCCGTTAGTTGCATATCATCTGAAGCTTAGCATGCAAAGTAGGTAAGGTAAAAG